>SKMT01000527.1 GCA_007120915.1 Myxococcales bacterium
ATACTCCTCGTTGCCCAGCCGCGGCAGCTCCACATGCAACGTCCCCGGGCGGGACCACAGCCGGTGGCGCACCACCCGGAACATGTTCGCTGCCGCATCGACACCACGGCTGGGTAGCAGATCGGTCAGTTGCATAAGCACCTGTGTTCATTTGAGCACCCAACCTCGACAATTTCGCATGTATCTCCATGACTTCGAGAGCATCGCCGAGTTAGGTCGTGAGGCTTGTGTCTCGGGTCTTGTGTCCGGTTCGCCGATCTGTTGTGGGCTGAAATCACCATCATCGGTACCAAGACCCAAGACTCAAGACCCAGGACGCCAGCGGTCAAACTACCGCTTCAGGCACAATCGACGCTCGACCGATGCTTAACCGATCACGGGTGGTTGCACGTGACTTACACCTCCAGGCTCATCGACAGATAGCGCAACTGTCCATCCGGGGTCTTCCCGCGGTAGATGGGGCGGAATCCGTAGGTCTGAAGAAGCGACCGCATCGCCTCGTCGTCCTCGCATACATCGGTGCGCACCTGGCCGAACCCGCCATGTTCTGCGCGCTGGATACAGTCGTCGAGAAGTGGAATCTCGAGCTCCCGGTGCGCCGCCCGGGGCATCACGCCGAGCTTCGAAAGATAGAAGTCATGCGCTTCCACCGGGGCGAACAGCTCGTCGAGATCGTTCATCCGCGATCGCAGCTCCGAGTAGCTGCGATCGCCCATCGTGCGCGCCAGATCGAGAAGGTCGGCCTGGCGGCAGGCGGCCAGATCGGTGCCGGCGACGGCGATATATCCCCCGGCGATGCGATCATCGACTACCGCCAGGCGGGTGCGGCGCAATGCCAGCTCCGAGCTGCGCCGTTGCAGCCAGCGGCTGAGCACTTCTTCGCTGTCCGTTCCCTCCAAAAACACGTCGTAATATGGCTGCCCCGCCTGGTGGACCCAGGGGATAATGTCGTCGAGCTTCTGCTCGATATGCGGGGTCTTATGGCCCCAGACGATCTGAATCTGTCGATCCGTGCGTCGTGTCATCGAATGCCTCCAGAACTGATAAGTTCAAGTCATCGTCGAATGCGATGCAAACAGGCCGCGTCGGAGGGGACGAGACGTCTCTGCGGCGATGGTCGGGCGGGCTGCGGTTGCAATTCATCGGTGCCTCAGCGCGACTGGGGGCGTTGTTGATTGTCCCGCGACCGACTTTCGAGCAGAGCCCGGGGGTCGCGCTGCAATATCTCACAGGCGGCGGTCGCAAAGTCGCGCACCCGGCAGCACTCGATGATGCTGCTTCCCAGGGGGGCGCGCCGAATCTGATTTTGTTCGCTCAGATGATGATGCACCGGCTTCAGACACAGATGGGGCTCCCGTCCGTTTTCACCGGCATAGGTGTGGAAGCTGCGCATCGTTTCCACCCCGTCGTCGACATACTTGCCCCGGCAGATCATCCACCGCCGATAGGGCACGCCGATGCGCTCTTCGGCCCACCGGATCATGCAGGTCGACTCCAGGGTGCAGCCGTAGGTCAACACCCGGGCGTCGTAGTCGATCAACGCATCAAAGGGGCTTCCCCGCCCAAAGGCACTGGGGGTGTCTCGGCCCGTGATCGCTTCGGCCAGCGGGCCCTCGGCGGCCACCGAATGCAGCGCATGCGGTGAACGCCGGGCATCGGGCAACAGGCGCATATACTCCGAGAAGCTGCCGGTGCCCGTCGAAGGAGTAAACTGGCGATCGAAGGTCTCGCCGCGGCGAAAGGCGTCGAAGAATGTGGGCACCACAATGGTGCCCTGGCGCCCGATGAGCCGACGCAGCGACGAATAAAGCCGCGACGATATCTCTACCAGAGGTGTGTTCACGATCCGTCCCGGTGCATACAACGCGGTGTGCACCAGTACCAGATCGCCGGTTGTCAGTCCTGATGCGCCGAGTGCGCGGTCCAGGGCATCGCGAGTGTAACGCTTCACAGGGAAACCTCCCGTCTTCTCAGAAATTGGTCAATGGCATTGCGATCTACGTCTCCGGTGGGGCCCACCGGGACATGGGGGTCGACAACGATGCGCCGGGGAACAAGGGGGGCGGGAAGCCAGCGGCGACAGGCGGCGCGAAGCCGGTTCATATCCACCGGGGGCTCATCGGCGACGAAGGCGATCAACTCACGGGCGCCGGCAGCATCGGGAGGCCAGCCCACCACGGTGGCCTGCCGGTGGCCGCAGGCGCGTCGAACGGCTCGTTCCACCGCCGACAAATCGACGCGATGCCCCCCCATCCACACCGTGTCATCGAGCCGGCCCACCACCACCAGATCGCCGTTGCCGGTTCGCTCGACCACAGAACGGCTTCGAAACCAGCGATGGCCCTGCTGGTCGCGCACAAATCGGCGGCTCGTCGGGCGTGGACTGCCGGCGTAGCCGACGGCAAGCTGAGGGCTGGAAATAAACAGCCGCCCCCGCATGCCGGGCCCCACCCCGGTTCCGTCGTCTCCCACCACCCGAAATCGGCTGTCGCCAAGGGGCCGGCCGATCGGCAATGGATCGCCGTCGGTGCCCTCTTCGCCCGGGTCGAATCGGTGAATGCCCACTGCTACCGCCGCCTCCGCCGGCCCATGTAGTCCCAGAAGCGAGCTGTTTGGTGCGGCCTGACAGAACCGCCGTGCCGGCCCCATCGCCAGCGGTTCACCGACAATCAGGCTGTGGCGAAGAGTTCGAAACCGTCCCGGCGACAACTCCCCCAGCGCGTCCATCGCCCGAAGAAGCCGGGAGGTCGCACTCAGACATGTCAGCCCCTGGCGCTCGATAAACCGCTCCGGCTGTCCGTTGCCTCCCCAGCGAACCAGCGTGGCTCCTGCCGACCAGGTCACAAACAGATCATGGATCGACAACTGCGAGGTCAGCGGTACGACATGAGAACAACGGTCCTGCGGGGTTAGCTGCAATTCGTCGTCGATCGCCTCCAGGTAGGCGCAGACGTTGGCATGGGAGATGGCCACCGGTTCGCCCACCCCGGTGGTCCCACTGCTGTAGCTGATGCAGGCGGTCTGCCGGCTCGACGCCGGGGTGGCCACCGGGAGACATGGCGCCGGAAGGTCACCGGCGAGCCGGTAGCGATGGCGCTGGTGGCGCCGGTCAATTCCCCCCAGCCGTCGCAGTTGTGGGACGACCACCGCCAGGGGGCGGCCCACATGCCGAAGCAGTATCTCCAGCCGGTCCACCGCCTCGGGACCGACCACCAGAGTGTCGATTCGCAGCTCGTCGACGACCCGACGGATACATCGCGGCGGCGCCGCCGGATCGATGACCACGAAGGGGCGTCCGGCAGCCAGAATCGCGACCACCCCGGTGTAGGCGGTCAGGCTGGTGTCGGCCATCAGCCCCACCGGTCCCTTCTGGGACAGGCCGCATTCGGCGATGGCTCCCGCCACCCGACCTGCCTGGCAGGCCAACTCCTGGTAGCTGTAGCGCTTCTCACCGTAGATCAGCGCCGTACGTCGGCGGTGATGGTGCACCGAATCGACAATGGCCTTCAGCAGCGATGACATCGTCTCCCCCAGAGTTCTCAAAGAATTCCACCGCCGCCCTCGGCTGCGAAGCTACTATCGATCCCGCAGCTTCGTTGGTGCCCGATCCCGAAACGCCCCCGGAAGCCGTGGCGGTTGCCCGGGCGGATGATGGTCCCCTTTCATGTGTGTCGTCTGCTCCAGAAAGTTGTACACCGTCCGGCACAATGTCGAGTTTCAGAGACGCCGGGGCCCGGTTGGTCTTGCCGTCGACGATCCGCTCCCCATGTTTTTGATGCTCACGAAACTCGAAGAGGGGATGTCGATGAATATCGAAGAGACGAACCTGCCCGGCGTCTTTGTGTTGCAGCCGGAGGTCTATGGTGACGGCAGGGGGTTTTTTCTGGAGACCTTCCGAAGAAATATGTTCGATGATCCGCAGTTTCACGTCCCATTCGTGCAGCACAACCACTCCCGTTCCGCCTGCGGAGTGTTGCGGGGGTTGCACTACCAACTGGTCCAACCCCAGGGGAAGCTGGTGCGCTGTGCACGGGGCGCAATCTTCGACGTCGCCGTGGACATCCGAGTCGGCTCGCCGAGTTTCGGCCAGTGGTTTGGCGCTCGTCTGGATGACGAAAACCACCGTCAACTGTTCGTGCCCCCCGATTTCGCTCATGGCTTTCTGGTGCTGTCGCCGGTAGCAGACGTCGTCTACAAATGCACCGACTACTACCACCCGGACTCTGAGGAGGGAATTGCCTGGGATGACCCACAGATCGACATCGACTGGCCACTTGACGAAATCGACAAACACCAGCCGGTGCTGTCTGCGAAAGACCGGGGTTGGCCCCCGCTTGCCGACCAGCCGCGGCTGCCGGGTCGATAAACCGGATGCCGAAGATCACCGTTACCATCCCATGCTACGAGTCGCAGGCCACGTTGCCGATGGCACTGGCGTCGCTGCGCGCGCAGACCATCGACGACTGGGAGTGTGTGATCGTCGACGACGGCTCTCCGTGCGATGCCGCAACTGTGGTCCGTCGGTTCGGCGATCCCCGGTTTCGGATCCACACCTTCCGCACCAACCGGGGCCGGCCCGTCGCCCGTCAGAAGGCGCTGGAAATGGCCCGGGGCGACTACATCTGCATGCTCGACGCCGATGACTGGTACTATCCGGACAAACTGCGCAGCCAGTTGCAACTTCTGGAGCAGTATCCCCGGGCGGCCGCCGTCGGCTGTGGTGTCGCGGTCATCGACGATGACAACCGCATCACCGGGGTGCGCCGAAGCGGCGGCGAAGAGGTTCAATTGAACACCGGACAGCGATTTCGGGTCCCCTCGCTGTTGTTTCCCACCACCATGTTTCGCCGTGAAGTCGCCCGCGATGCCGAATTTGATCCGCGGCTTCAGCGCGCCGAAGATCCGGATTATCTGTGCAACGCTCTTGCCGGCCGCCACTATCTCGTCAGCCCACGGCTACACTACGCATACCGGGAGATCTTCTCAGCTCGGGCGCTCGAAGAGGCTTTGATAGCCTTCCGTTGCCAGCGGATCACCTTCCGGGACCAGCTCCGTGCGGCGCCGGCGCGATCTGCGCTCAAGTACCTTGAGAATCTGATCAAGACCGGCGTCTACCGGTTGGCGCTGGCAACGGGGCGGGGCCGCTGGCTATTCGAGCGACGAAACGCCCGGGCCACGCTGCGTCAGCGCCGTATGTTTCGCGACCACCGCCAACAGGTGCGAAGCAAACTACCCTCCGAGCTGACAGCACCATGACTCAACTGGTCGACCAACTGCTGGATGCACTCGGCGTCGGTGCTGCCGACCCGAGGCTGCTTCAGATGCACGACATGGCCACTGTGGGCACCGGCGAGCAGGCCCGTCGAGCCCGGCGACAACAGTGCATCACCTACGCCGTGTTGCGCGAGGCGCTGCGTCGTATCGATGACGGTTTTGGCGATGACGTACCCTACATTCTGCTGAAGGGAGAACCGCTTGGAAATCTGCTGTTCGGCCGGCGCTTTCTGCGGGCGACCGGTGACATCGACCTGCTGGTGTTACCCGGCGACCTGGAGGAGGCACGTGGACGACTGGCACGCCTGGGATACCGCCGTGATCGCGATGAACCGCCCCGGTTATGGGCGCATAACCAGCAGGCCTGGCGACATGACAACCACGATGTTGTCGTCGAGCTGCACTGGTCCACCTCGGTGCCCGGAGTTCCCCAACTTCCTCTGGCGAAGCTGTTTCAGTCCCGCCAATCCTACCGATTTGACCGAGAATTGTGCGTCGACGTGCTCGCGCCGGGCTGGCTACTCTTGCACCTGGCGCTTCACTTCCATCACCACCTGGGCTTTGCCAAAGGCCTGGTCGATATCGCCGGATGGTGCGACCGCTTCGGCGCAGTTGCAGATCAGCGCACACTGTTCGACAGAGCCCACCGCCACGGGTTGGCCGGCCTCCTTCAGTGGCCGCTTCACACCCTGGCGATGCTCACCGACCAGTCTCCGCCGATGCTCAGCGACGATATCGACTCGGCAGTGCGGTCTTGGGCGACTATTTCCGCCCGGTCGATGCGCAACTGTCTCGCCGAGCCTCCATCCACCGCCCTTCGGGCAACCCTGACAACAGTGATGCCCCATGTCGGTCCCTGGAGGACAGTCCCGCTGCTGGGGGCCACAATGCTGATCCTCGACGGTTGGCCACAGAAGTTGCGCGGGTTTCTGTCTCGAACGTTTCTGGGACCTCATTCGCTCGGGCGCCAGCTTCACCGGTTGAAAAGATCGGTCCGCCGCTGATCGGCGAGCATCGGAGAACGCGAAGAAATCGAAAAGTCATCAATATTCATAATTTCCAGTTTCTATGCGGGGAATCAGCGCGATCTTCATTTTCCTGATCCACAAAAATTGAGGGTGATACGCAAAATCGGGTGTGATTTTTTCGATAATAGAAGTGCAGGGATCGGAAGGGTCTGTTCGACGCTTTCGCCGAATCGACAACGAGCATCGCAACGATTGAATCGACCTCATTGCCAGCCCCGGTGATATCACAATTGGCCAGGCCGGGCCGGTGGTGGGTGAGAGGAGACGAGAAACAAACGATGAATCCAATAGATTCGACAATTTACCCTGCGGTCGGAGCCGGACCAGTTGAGTTGTCGTGTTGGCCGGTGCCGGCGTTGCGACTGCAAGGCCGTATGGTCGAGCAGTCGCGGCAAGGCGGGATTGCCGTGGTGGGGAACAAGGTTATCGAGTTCCTGAAACGGACCG
>SKMT01000312.1 GCA_007120915.1 Myxococcales bacterium
CGAGTTCACGAGCAGTACGTTGGACATGATACCTCGGCATCGGCGCCGACTCGCCTCCCCACCCTTCACATCTAACGCATCGATTACATCCCCATCACCGGCGAACCATCACCGGCGGGGCCCACCGATACGCAGGCATCCCAAAGCCCTGTTGTGGCCTCGTTCAACCCGATACGAGCCGGGTACCGCAAACTGGAAAAATCACACGAATCTGTCGAATTCTTCGACCCACCGGCTCACGGGGAGACCGGGGGATGAAATCTTGTCTCACCGAGCTATACCATACCGACCTGTTCTCTCCCAGAGCCGTCCTTTCGGTCACGATAGACTCCCGGCTATCGGCAGTATGGGTTTGCCCACCACCGAACACCCACCACCCAACACCACTAACCACTAACCAATAACCAATAACCAATAACCAGTAACCCTCTGGAGTAACCTTTGACCACTTATGGAACAAACGTCTCACCTCTGCCCCATCCCACTGCCCCAAAACCGGCTACAGAAAGCTTCCACACGCTGGCACGCCCCATGCATACACAACCATACGCGAACCCATTGGAGCGGCTGCGAACCCTTCCCAACACTCCAGAGCGCTCCCGGGTCCGGCATCAGAAGACGCCCGCAGACATGCGGGCGTCTTTTGGTTCTTGTCCTCCCAGCGCCCAGCGCCCAGCACCCAGCGCCCAGAGCCCAGCGCCCAGCACCTACCACCCAGCACCTGCTTTTTTTCCACCGACCATTGACAACCCCCCCGACAGGAATTATCTCTTTTTGCAGATTCCGTGAATACGCACCGCACTTCCGGTGTTTACCTCGACGGACATGCTCTCCGGTCCCCTCCGGATCTTTGCATCACCAGCGCCTATCGGGGTCGATCTTCTCGCCCTCGACAACTCAGCGGTGGTATCCCGTCGCCAGGCCCCTTTCTTTTCAGCATTATCGACGATGGCTCGCGCGTCCATTTGACTGAACTGAACCGCGCTCACCCTCTTTTTTACTTCCGGTGTTCGTTCTGCGACGCCTCCCGGGCCCGGATCTGCTTTATGTCCACCAGACCATCTCTATCCATTTACCCATCTCTCGATGACCTCTTCGCTCTCGCTTAAGGAGCTTTTATGAACCTGTCGGAACTCAAAGAAAAAAAGATCGGTGAACTCACCCGGATGGCCAAAGAATCCGGCATCGATGATCACAGCAACATGCGCAAACAGGAGCTGATCTTCGCTCTTTTGCAGGCGAGAGCCGCCGAAGACCAGTCCATCTACGGAGATGGTGTTCTGGAGGTGCTGCCCGACGGGTTCGGGTTTTTGCGCGCCCCGGACTACAACTATCTGCCCGGGCCCGATGACATCTATGTATCGCCCAGCCAGATCCGCCGCTTCAACCTGAGCACCGGCGACACCATCAGCGGCCAGATCCGCCCCCCCAAAGACAGCGAGCGCTACTTTGCGCTTCTGAAAGTGGAGGCCATCAACGGCGAAGATCCGAATCGCGCCCGCGACAAGATCATGTTCGACAACCTCACGCCGCTCTATCCGATGGAGCGGCTGCACATGGAGGCCGATCCGGACAACTACTCCACGCGCATCGTCGACCTGCTCACCCCCATCGGAAAGGGCCAGCGCGCGCTGATCGTCGCCCCGCCTCGAACGGGTAAGACCGTGCTGCTGCAGGACATCGCCAACTCCATCGGCACCAACCATCCCGACGTGGAGTTGATCGTGCTGCTGATTGACGAGCGGCCCGAGGAGGTCACCGACATGCAGCGCTCCGTCGACGGCGAGGTCATCTCCTCGACGTTCGACGAACCGGCCGAACGCCACGTTCAGGTCGCCGAGATGGTCATCGAAAAGGCCAAGCGCCTCGTGGAGCACGGACGCGACGTCGTCATTCTGCTCGACTCCATCACCCGTCTTGCCCGCGCCTACAACACCGTGGTCCCCCCGTCCGGCAAAATTCTGTCCGGTGGTGTCGACTCCAACGCGCTGCACAAACCGAAGCGCTTCTTCGGGGCGGCCCGAAACATCGAAGAAGGCGGAAGCCTCACCATCGTCGCCACCGCCCTGGTCGACACCGGCAGCCGCATGGACGAAGTGATCTTCGAGGAGTTCAAAGGAACCGGTAACAGCGAGCTGCACCTGGACCGCAAGCTGATGGAAAAGCGCATCTTCCCCTGCCTGGACATCAACCGCTCCGGCACCCGAAAGGAAGAGCTTCTGATGGAAGAGCACCAGCTCAACCGCATCTACGTGCTGCGCCAGCTTCTCCAGCCGCTCAACGTCGTCGACTCCATGGAGTTCCTGCTCGACAAGCTCGGCAAGACCGAGGACAACAACGAATTCCTCCAGTCGATGAATAGCTAACGTTTCTAGGCTCTAGGCTCTGGGTACTGGGCGCTGGGTTTCCGGGCGCCTTGGCACCTAGCACCTAGCACCCAGCGCCTAGCGCCCGGTGCCCAGCGCCCAGTGCCCAGTGCCCAGTGCCCAGAGCCTAGAACCCAGTGCCCAGCGCCTAGCACCCAGCGCCTAGCGCCCAGAGCCTAGAACCCAGCACCCAGCGCCTAGCGCCCAGAGCCTAGAACCCAGTGCCCAGCGCCTAGAACCCAGTGCCTAGAACCCAGCACCCAGTGCCTAGCGCCCAGCGTCTAGTGCCCAGAGCCTACCTATGTTCCAGAAACTCCAGGAAGTTGAGGCCCGCTACCACCAGCTCAACAGCCAGCTCGCCGACCCCGAGCTGGCCAACGATCCGGACCGTCTGCGCGAACTCTCCATCGAGCACGCCCACCTCGAAGAGGTCGTCAAAACCTTCCGCGAATACCGCGACGTCGACGAACAGATCGACGAAAACAAAACGATGCTCGGCGACGACGACGACGCCATCCGTCAGATGGCGCGCGACGAAATCGAGCAGCTCGAAAAGCGGCGCGAACGGCTCGAAGAACAGCTCAAGCAGCTTCTGCTTCCCCGCGACCCCTTAGACGACAAGAACATCTATCTGGAGATCCGCGCCGGCGCCGGCGGCGAAGAAGCCGCGCTGTTCGTCGCCGATCTGTTCCGGATGTACTCCCGCTACGCCGACGAACAGGGCTGGGACATCGATGTCGTCTCTGTGAGCCACAGCGACCGCGGTGGTTTCAAAGAGGTCATCGCCCTTATCGAGGGCGACCAGGTCTACAGCCGCCTCAAGTACGAAGCCGGCGTCCACCGGGTGCAGCGTGTCCCCGAGACCGAAAGCCAGGGTCGCATCCACACCTCCACCGTCACTGTCGCCGTCATGCCCGAAGCCGAGGATGTGGACATCAAGGTGCGAAACGAAGATCTGACCATCGACTTCTACCGCGCCACCGGCCCCGGCGGCCAATCGGTCAACACCACCGACTCCGCGGTGCGCATCACCCACGAGCCCACCGGGCTGGTCGTGACCTGCCAGGACGAGAAGAGCCAGCACAAAAACCGGTCCAGAGCCATGGAAGTACTCAAGGCCAGGCTGCTGGAACACGAGCGCCAGAAGCAGAAGAAGAAGCGCGAAGCCGAGCGCCGCGGCCAGGTCGGCACCGGCGACCGCTCCGAGCGCATCCGCACCTACAACTTCCCCCAGTCCCGCATCACCGATCACCGCATCAACCTGACCACCCACCGGCTCGACGACGTCATCGAAGGCAACGTCGACGAAGTGATCGAACCGCTGATCGCCCACCACCAGGCCGAAGCACTCAAAAACCTCGAAAGCGGCGGGGACTGACAGGCTCGGGCTCGATCTCGGGCTCGGGCTCGGACTCGGGCTCGATGTCGGGCTCGGGCTCGATGTCGATCTCGGGCTCGGTCTCGGACTCGGGCTCGATGTCGGGCTCGGACTCGATGTCGATCTCGGACTCGATGTCGGGCTCGGGCTCGGGTTCGGGCTCGATCTCGAAGCAGTGATGTCCGCCCCGCGGACATCTTCCCCCTGGGGGGAAGTGGCCGAACGCAGTGAGGTCGTTGGGGGGATTTACCGAGATCGACATCGAGGTCGACATCGAGCAGCGAGTCTCCCGGCGGCCCGCCGGCTCAGCGCCCACGGCGCGATATCAGGGGATCGCCGCACCAAATTCGAATGTAACCTCGATCTCTGCACTACCGTCGGCCTCGACAAACGTCCACTGGCCGATACGACGCGTCACACACTCTTGCAGCTCTTCATCGTCGATGGTGGAACCACCGACGCTCACCTCCTTGACCTCTCCTCCCGGCGTAACCGTCCACCGGATTGTGAGCAGTCCTTCCAGGTCCGAATCCGTATGGTGGCGTCGGTGCTCATGACAATGTTGTATTTGCCGTCGGTTCTGACGCGCGATCCTTTCGACAATTTCCGGATCTTGCGCCCCCTGAACGCTCAGGTCGGCAAGTATGAACTCCGAACCGGCAAAATGGTCCCGGGGCTCTCTATGGCCCCTTGGCGGTAGCGGCATTCCGCGGCTCCGCGATCTGTCGCGGTACTCGTCGGGGATGAACCGTTCGATCGGCTCCGACCCCATGTCGGTCACCTCGGGAACATCACCGAGTTCCTCCGGCGCGATCTGCTCCCAGGTCAGCTCATCGTCGATTTTGACGACCTCCCGCTCCGATTCGTCCACGACCAGAAACCACTTATCCAGTGCATGAACCAGCGGCACCGCAACGGCATAGGAACCCGGCTCGGGGAGCATGAAATGGGCAAGTAACGTTTCGATGTCGGCGTCACATTCACACGCGCGGTACCCCTCCAGATAAACTTCGTTCATCACGTCTGCACGTCGATGGTGATCGACCTCCTCGAGCTGCCTCTCTTCGAACATCTCGACAATTTCCGAACAGTCCCCGATTGCTTCTTCTCGGGCATCCAGCGCCGCCCGTTGGTCGAACCTCGGCAGCGAACCATCGGTTTCGTCGCCGGTGGGCATCCATGCTTCGCTTTCTGCGACAACCTCCTCTGGCACGGGCTCGACGCCCGATGACTCGGTTTCAAAAAGAGCAACCAGAAAGGGCATCCCGGCATACGGGCCCAGAGCCGTGGCGATTTCCGCCAAAACACCGGCAATCATTTCTCCCGGCGTATCATTGTCGATGACCACGCCGACCGCGGTCGTTTCGATCTCCTCGATACCCAACTCCCAGCGCTCCTGAAGCTGGTGATGAAACAGATCGGGAGACTCAACAATGCTGGCCGGTGAACCGACAGAACCCGAATCGGTGATCCGGACCTCTTCGGGCCCGACAGCGATCGAGAATCGCAGGTCCAACTCCGAGGGCTCTGCCCGTACCCGCGAGGTTTCCGGCGTCCGTCTCGGAAGTGCGAGCAGTTCTGAGTGGGATTCGACCCACTCCTGGGTGCGTTCGATTTTGTCGTCCGTGCACGCCCAGTCATTGCGCGGAAACGGCACATCAAAATCGTTGTACGGAGCCTCGAACGCCGGACCTTCTGCCGCCCCCTCGTCTTCGGACTCGGAGTTGCGGTCACAACCGACCAACGCCGGCATTCCCGCTGCAACGACGATCGTAGCAATCACAAAGAACTTGTTTGGCTTGTCTATCACTGAGCTGCTCCCTCTTCGCTGCGCAATCTCACCACCGACGACACCACAAAAAACAGACCCACGATCAACACCGTCAGCGGAAACCGCAGCGGATGGCCCTGCATACAGACCCCAACCCCGCCGGTCTGCCCGTTAAACGACACGCCGAACCCCGCGCAGGCGACCACCGGGGCGACCACCGCCACCACCAAGACCACGCCCACCGCCAGCACCCACGGTGCCTTCCGGCGCTTCGACTCTTCGTCGTCGCTCACAACCGCCCCTCAGTACTTCTGAAATCGCAACACCGGATAGGCGACCAGCAAAAACAGCACGCAATAGCCCAGCACCGGCAGCATATACCCGGCGCCTGCCAGGTAATCGATACTGGTGTCGCCAAACTCCAGTAGACTCTCGTAGGACCACCGCGTCGGCATCGCCGTGTACAGCATTTCGCTGACCCCCTGGAACTGGTCCGCCGAGATGGTGAACTCGCTGAACACAATCTGGGGGATGATCACCAGCGGCACCCAGGCAACGGCGTAGTCACTGCGCTTGACCGACGCCGAAATCAACAGCCCCAGGCACGTCCCCGCGAGCACGGTGAACAGCAGATTGAGCACCAGCCATCCGATGGGCACCCGCACGTCGATCGCCCCGGCGATGATCACCGAATAGATCGCCACCTGCACCACCCCCACCACCGCCAACACCCGCACCTTGCTGTACAGATAGGCCCCCACATCGAGCCCGAACATCCGCTCCCGCAAAAAGAGCGCCCGCTCTTTGACGATCTCCCGGCAGGCGTTCATGCACCCGATCCAGAACATCGATAGCACCATCACGAAATACAGCGTCGGGCTGGCCTGGTCGACGTTCTGCCACACCAGCACCGCCATGTACGCCAACAGCGGCGCCTGCAACACCAGAAGACCGGTGTTCTTCCAGTCTCCCAGCGTCATCTCCATATACCGGTCCGACAACACCCCCGCCTGGTACCAGTCGATCAACCCCCGTCGGTCGTCGGGCTCTGGTTGTTCGTTGTCAGACACTCTGTGAACTCCGTGCTGTTGCCACCGCCATCTATTGGTGACGCCTTCGGCTGAACTACGCCTCCGGCTAACTAAAAAATTATGAGGTGTCTTCGATGCGACGCTGCTGCCTCACGACCTCACGACCTCACGACCTCACGACCTCACGACCTCACGACCCTA
>SKMT01000433.1 GCA_007120915.1 Myxococcales bacterium
CGAGGAGGACGCCGAAGAAGAGTCGATGCTCTTCGACCAGTGGCGCGACCGGCACCTCACCCAACTCGGCATCCCCGAAGATCTGCTGCCGGTAATTCGCAAAATCCGGGACATCGACGACCTGGAGGCCGCCGCCGAGTCGCTTCCCGACGACGCCTACGAGGCGCTGTTCTGGCTCAGTCAATGGGAAGACCGTCATCGGGTCTACAAAGAAATCGTGCTTCTGAACCGCCAGCAACAAGAGGAAGCCGATGTCGACACCGACGACTTCGAGGCGGCGCTGGAGAACATCCAGTCGAAGCGAAAGTTCGTCATCGTTGACGACGACGAGGAACTCGAACAAGTGCTGGAAGCCCGGCTGGAGAAATGGCGCATCTTCCTTCACCCGTCACAGCGAAAAATCGTGAACGTCGACGTCTCCGGCCCGGTTCGCGTACTCGGCGGCGCCGGCACCGGCAAAACCGTCGTCGCCATGCACCGCGCTGCCGTTCTTGCAGAAGAATTGCTCGGCGATGACGACCGGATTCTCTTTACGACGTTCACCAAAAACCTTGCCCGCGACATCGAGGAGAACCTCAAGAAGCTGTGCTCCGACGAGGCGATGCGACGTATCGAAGTGAAGCATCTCGACCAGTGGGTCCACCAGTTTTTGAAACGTCAGGGCTACGAACAGGACATCAAGTACTACCAACAGGGGTCGGGCACCCTGCACGAGTTGTGGACTCAGGCGCTTCAGCTACGCCCGCAGCATCTGGATCTGCCGCGCAGCTTCTACCGCGAAGAGTGGGAGCACGTTATCCAACAGTTTGGCTGCACCACCGAGCGCGACTACCTGCGCGCTCGCCGAAAGGGCCGCGGCGCCGCGCTTCGACGCAACAAGCGCCGCGAGATCTGGCCGGTGTTCAAGGAGTACCGAAATCTCCTGGGCGACCGCGGTCTGCGCGAACGCGACGACGCCATCCGCGACGCTCGCAAACTGCTCGAACGATCTGGCGACATCCTCCCCTACCGGGCCCTGGTGCTCGACGAGGCTCAGGACATGGGCGCCGAAGCCTTCAAGCTGATCCGAACCATGATCCCGGAGGACCGCAACGACCTGTTTATCGTCGGCGACGGCCACCAGCGCATCTATCGCCACCCGGTGGTCATGAAACACTGCGGCATCAACATCGTGGGGCGAAAGCGCAGCTTCCATCTCAAGATCAACTACCGAACCACCGACGAAATCCGTAAATACGCCGTGGGCCTTCTCGAAGACTGGCCCGTCGACGATCTTGACGGCGGCGAAGACTGGACCGACGAGTACAAATCGCTGATCCACGGCGAACCGCCGCAGGTGAGTATCTGCGACAGTTGGGAAGAGGAAATCGACACCATCATCGACTTCATCGACGACCTGGACGACAAAGAACTGACCCGCTGCTGTCTGGTGGTGCGCACCAAGAAACAGCGCAACCAGTACCAGCAGGCGCTCAAGAACCGCGGGTTGGACACCTACCTGATCAGCCGCGAAGAGTACGACCGCCGCCAACAACCGGGGCTGCGCCTGGCCACCATGCACAGGGTCAAAGGCCTTGAGTTCGACCGCGTCATCGTCGCCGGAGTCAACGACGGCATCGTCCCACTGGCTTTCCGACTGACCAACACCGACGACTCGGCGGTCAAACAGGAAATCGAAATGCAGGAGCGGGCCCTGTTCTACGTCGCACTGACCCGAGCACGACGAGCGGCACTGATCACCGCCCAGGCAGATCCGAGCCCATTTCTGCGGTAAGAATCGAACCGATCGGAGCCGATGACATCCCCAGGCCTCGCGAGGAGTGAAGCGACGCAGCGTGGCTGTCATCGCACCCCTAGAAACGCCAAAACCCGCTAACCTGTTGAAGGTCAGCGGGTTTCCGGAAACGCCTCGTCATTTGACGGAAACGCGGCACCGGCGAGATGACAGCGCCAGATTTCAGATTGATCCGAGTGCAGATGTACCCGTTGCGGTACCTCAAGCGAGGAGCGACTGAAAGATGGTGCTGTCAGCCGGCGAGACGTACGTTTCCGTTGAATGACGAGGCGTTAAAGTCGGAGCGGTCGGATTCGAACCGACGACCCCTTGCACCCCATGCAAGTGCGCTACCATGCTGCGCCACGCTCCGATTGCTCAATTTTGCAACGGCGAATTTTTTCTCGCCGTCGGGGGCTCACCGTTAAAACAGAAAATAATCTACTCGTCAAGAGCGAGAGCCGGCTGTTGTGAACACCGACGAGCCGGCGACTGTATCCAATTCTCATCCCCCTATCGCCAACATCCCCACATCTCCTCTTGCTTACACACCGTCCCCGCCATCCTAACCTACGGCTCGCAACCGTCACATATTCCGACGCTCAGTACTCGAAGATCTGCCGGCGGCCCGGGCCCACGGAGACCTGGCCGATGGTGCAGTCGAAGGGGGCGAGTCGTTGGGCGATAAATTCGAGATATCGCCGGGCGTTCTCAGGTAGTTCCTCGGTGTCGCGCACGTCGGTGATATCGTTCTGCCAGCCCTCGAAGGTTTCGTAGACCGGCTCGCCGTCGGCGTGGTCGACGGCCAGTTTGATCTCGTCGAGCCCGGAGAGCACGTCGAGCTTGGTGATCACCACTTCGTCGCAGCCGTTGATGTCGACCGCCTCGGTGAGCATCGGCAGATCGAGCCAGCCGCAGCGGCGGGGTCGGCCGGTGGTCGCGCCGTATTCGTTGCCCACGTCCTGCAGGTGCCGGCCCACCCCGGAGTCTACGGGCAGCTCGGTGGGAAATGGCCCGTCGCCCACGCGGGTGGTGTATGCTTTGCACACGCCGATGACGCGGTCGATGGCCCGGGGGGCGACCCCGGCGCCGGTGCAGGCGCCGGCGGCGGTGGTGTGGCTGGAGGTGACGAAGGGATAGGTGCCCATCCCGACGTCCAGATACGTGCCCTGTGCGCCCTCCATGACGATATGGTCGCCGGCGCGGATGCGCTCTCGCAGTTCGGTCTCCACGTCGGAGATGAAGGGAACGAGCCGAGTGTAGACTTGTTCGTGGCGCCGGCGGAATCGCTCCACCGCCTGGTCGACCGTGGCAAATGGAGGGTCGCCCTCGCCGTTCCAGTTGGCGCGAAGCGAGGCGAGTCGTTCCCCGTAGAACATCTCGATCTTCGCGATGGCGTCGTCGGGGCGGCGCAGATCGCCGGCCAGGATCGCCTGGCGGGCCACGAATTGCTCGTAGGTGGGGCCGATGCCCTTTTTGGTGGTGCCGATGGCGCCCTCCCCGCTTTCGCGGGCGGCGTCCATCTCGATGTGCCAGGGCATGATCAGAGGCGTGTTCTGGGAGACGAAGAGCCGGCCGGCCATGTCGACGCCCCTGTCGCGAAGCGCCTCCACCTCTTCGAGGAAGGTCTCCGGGTTCAAGACGGTGCCGCGGGCCAGGTAGCAGTCCACTCCGTCGTACAACGCCCCGGAGGGGATCAGGTGCAGCACCGTCTTCTCGCCGTCGACCACCAGGGTGTGCCCGGCGTTGTTGCCGCCCTGGAAGCGCACGACCGCGTCGGCGTCGGCGGCTGCGGCGTCGACGCACTTGCCTTTGCCTTCGTCGCCCCACTGGGTTCCGATGATGGTTGTTACGGGCATGGTTGGACCTCTCTTCAGCTACTTATTGTTCGTCGTCAAAAACACGTCCGAAAATTTGATCAACCTGCTCCAGGTAGAACTGGTCGGTATCCACCGGTGGCAGCGCCAGCCCGTGCTCTCGTTCGGCGGCGTCGACCAGCGATTCTCCCGTCTTCTCTGCCTCAAACGCCGCCTGCTGGACCATCTCGTAGGCGTCGCTACGGCTGTGGCCCTCTTTGATCAGTTCCAGCAGCACGTACTGGCTGACGTGGTGGCCGCCGCTGGAGGCGCAGTTTCGTCGAAGCGCCTCCTCGTCGATGACCAGCCCGTCGATGACGCCGGTGATGCGGCGAAGCGCGAAGTCGAGAAGGCCCGTGGCGTTGGGCAAAATGTCGCGCTCCACCGATGAGTGTGAGATGTCGCGCTCGTGCCAAAGCGCCACGTTTTCCATCACCGGGATGACCTTCGAGCGGATCATCCGCGCCAGTCCGGTGACGTTTTCACTTAATACCGGGTTTTTCTTGTGGGGCATCGCGCTGGAGCCCTTCTGCCCGTCGCGGAATGCCTCCTGGAACTCGCCGACTTCGGTGCGGGAGCGAAGCCGGATCTCCGTGGCGAATTTCTCAAGCGACGCCGCCACCAGCGCCAGATCGGCTACCAGCGAGGCGTGGCGGTCCCGGGAGATGATCTGGGTGGAGATCGTCGCCGGCGTCAGGTCGAGCCGCTGCATCGCCACCTGCTCCACCTGCGGGGGTACCGACGCATAGGTGCCCACCGGCCCCGACACCTGACCGACCGAAATGTCGCGCCGCGTCTGTTTTAGCCGTGTTCGGTGGCGGCTCATCTCGTCGTACCAGACCGCGAACATCAGCCCCAGCGATGTGGGTTCGGCGTGCACTCCGTGGGTCCGCCCCATCGACAGGGTGTTGCGCCACTGAAATGCCTGCCGTTTCACCACCTCCATCAGCGGCTCGACGCCCCGGTTCAGGATGACATCCAGCGCCTCGCGGAGCTGAAGCGCCAGCGCGGTGTCGAGCACATCGGAGGAGGTGATCCCGAAGTGGACCCATCGGCCGGCCTCTTCGCCGACGCACTCCTCGATGCTGTCGACGAAGGCGGCCACATCGTGGCGGGCCGTCTCTTCGATCTGGCGGATCCGCTCCACGTCGACGCGGGCGCGCTCTTCGATGGTACGAGCAGCGGCTTCGGGCACGACCCCGGCGGCGACCCAGCCCCACACAATCGCGATTTCGACCTGAAGCCACCGGCCGAACCTCGCCTCGTCGCTCCAGATCGCGGCCATCTCGTCGGTGGTGTAGCGATCAAGCATCGGCGGCCTGGTGGTAGGAGGGATCCTTTTTGAGGAACTCCGCATGGGGCAGCGATTCGATCTGGCTCGACTTCGAGACCCGGATGAACTGCGCGCCCTGCTGGAATTGCCTGAGATTCTCAAAGCCCGTGGAGGCGACGCTTCCCTGCAATCCGTCGCGGATCTGTTCGAGCACCTGGCTGACCGGCCCCTTGTAGGGCACCAGCGTGGAGATGCCCTCCACATTCTTGATCTCGTCGGCCACCGCCTCCTTGGCGTCGCGGGAGGCCATCCCACGGAAGTGCTTGTAGGCGCGCTCGCCCTGGTAGATCACTTCCCCGGGGGTTTCCCTGGTGCCCGACAGCATCCCGCCGAGCATTCCCGCGCAGGCGCCGGCGGCCAGGGCTTTGGCCAGCGCTCCGCTGGTGCGGATTCCGCCGTCGGCGATCACCGTGTAGGGGGTATCGGAGCGCACAAGATCGATGACGCTCTGCAGCGTCGGCTTGCCGATGCCGGTGCGAATCCGGGTGGTGCAACAGGAGCCGCCGCCCTGGCTGACCTTCACAAGATCGACCAGATCATCGGTCTCCTCGCGCAGCCACCGCGTCGCCTTTACCGACGAGAAGTTGCCCACCATCAGCAACGCCTCGTGCTGTTTGCACATCGGCCCGATCCGATTGACCGTCTCGGCGACGGCGGGCATGAACGCGTGGGCCACTTCAATGCACAGCAGGTTGGCTCCGGCGTCGAGCAGCCGCTCCACGTCCTCAACATCGATGCCAAGCCCCACGGCGGTGCCGTTGATGGCCCTTTTTTCGACCACTTCCGGGTGCTCGCTTAGCTCGCGAAGCATCGCGACGCGAGCGTTCACGGACTGGTTGCGATGGTGGACCACCGCCCCGCCCTCCTCGACGATGGCGCGGGCCATGTCGAGGGAGGTGATGGTGTCCATCGCCGCCGTCATCACCGGCAGCCCCAGCGAGTAACCCTTGGGAAGTTGCGTGGTCAGATCGATTTCGGAGCGGGAGTCGACGTCGCACAGCCCGGTGGCCAGCAAGACATCGTCAAACGTTACGTGAACCTTCTCGTCGAAAAACATCGGTACGTCTTTTCTCATGGCCTCATCATCCTCGAAGAGGGGTCGATGGTATCGGTCCGTATTGTTCCCCCCGGCGCGGACCTCCCCCGCTCAGCGTCTGCCGCAGTGATGCGACGGATGCGAGCGCCAGCTTACCTGAGCGTGCGCAGTGCTGCGCAGCCGGTGCCGTGCTGGTACGGCCACCGCTCGCGTCAGGCTTGGATGTAAAACAGGGTGGTCCAAGGACTACTAAACCAGTTTGGCTGCCGTGGCAAGGGTCCGACAACTGCCCCACCGTCGGATTTCGGATCTCCGATTGGGTGCGGCTTGATTGCGACGACGCCGCACGAGACGCGACACGCGAATCGCTGGAGCACTGCGTCGCACAACGCTGGGGCGCGGAGCGCGAAGCACCGGGCGCTGAGTCGCGGAGCACGGGGGCGCTGAGTCGCGGAGCACGGGGGCGCTGAGTCGCGGAGCACGGAGGCGCGGAGCGCGAAGCACTAGGCGCTGAGTCGCGGAGCACGGAGGCGCGGGACGCGGGAGCTGAACGCTGATCGCAAAAGCGAAGCGCGGACCGCGAAAACTGGACGCGAGACGCTGAAAAGCTCGCGAAGATGAAGCGAAACCGCGAAGTTGTGGTGGTCTTCGGTCTCAGAGGTTCTCATCCACCGCAACGGGTGCCAGACGGGATGATCCACCGCAACGGGTGCCAGACGAAATGGACGTTCATCA
>SKMT01000099.1 GCA_007120915.1 Myxococcales bacterium
CCATAGAGCCTCCAGTGTAGAGGAGTTTGCCTCCCGCAGCCCCAACAATGAGCCCGGGAATGAGGAGTTCCGGTCGAACTCTACGATACTCATCAGCAAGTTCGTGCTAACCGACGGCATGATAAAAGTCGCTGCCCCGAAGGAGCTGCTCTCCATCGTGGGCCAGCCCACTGCGCGACTCCAGTTTCTTCTCACTACGTTCGCGCTCCGAGTCCGCCGTATCGATCTGGTCGGATTGTTCGGGTTCTTCTGGTTCGTCAGGCTGCGACGCCCCCGCAGATACCGCCGGAAGGGTCAGCAGCATCACCATGGCCACCGGAATTATCCAATTTCGCATCCACGCTCTCTTAACTGAACAAGTCATTGCATCCTCTCTCAATGTTGTCGGCCACCGTCACTGGCGACACAGGGATGGGCGTCAAGTTCGCGCCAATCATTCAGTGCAAGGAAGATACCACCCCATATTGACGGCTATCCGCCGATTTTTTCGCCGAAGCTGCACATAATTTGTTCCCCCTGAAGCATAAAACGCACAACCCCTGGCTGTATGCTCCTGAGGGACCGCAATACAGTTTCCCGCCCTTGAAGTTCCTCCCCCGAAGTGGTCGTCGCAAAGCGGTCGGCCTGCATACATCCTCCCCCGCGACAACCGTGGGGGAGGTGGCCGCGAAGCGGTCGGAGGGGGACGCCGCAAACCGAGAGAGCATGGGCTCGTTCGGCTCATCCACCAACCCCTCAGTCACTTCGTGACAGCTCCCCTCTCGCCACGCTCCAGGGGAGCAGAACGGTTTCGACAACGTTTTTGTCCCTCCACCGAGTCGCCAGAACTTCAAAACGGAATGGTAATCCCGACGGTGGCACCGCCCCCTGTGTCTGGCATCCCGCCGCCGTTGTCTTGAGATGGCACGGCGGTGGTGGGTCGGAACTGCCTGCTAGTCGACGAGGGCTCTCCGGAAGTGGGAACCCCCAGATCGCGGCGCAGCTCGTCGTTGTGGTCATCGACAGCCTGCTCGCGCTCGTCGCGACTGATGGGATGGGATTCGGACAGCCCGGAAAAAAACATGAGTACCCCCGCAGCAGAAGCGGCCAGGCCGTACATCATCATCAGCGATCTCGTAAATCCGTCCCGAGGCCCAATACCTATTGAAGGCATCAACAGCATATTTGCCCCGGTTAACCCAATGGCGATTCCGCCAGATATAAGCCCGGGTTGATAGGAACGATACTGGTCGGCAAGCTCCGGCTCATCGATGGCGTAGTAGAATTCGGCTCCCTCAAGCCGTTGATCTCCATCGTAGGCATGTCCGTCGCGCCATTGTAACTTCTTCGCGTCGTATTCGCGCTGCAGCTCCACCGTGTCGACGCGATCGCCCTGCAATGAATCGACCTGTCGAGCTTCCAGCGACTCCGCCGAAGCCGCAGCACTCCAGCCGACGACACATATCAGCGTCCAGGCAATTAGCGTTGCAGCTCTGCACATATCGTGTCCCGATGTTTTCGCTCTCAACAGTTTCAAGCGCTCCGACAACTGTCGCAGACCTTCTCCCCGGGCCAATCCAGCGCAACGATCTCGCCGGACCATCAAAAGGGAATCGTAATCCCGATCATGGCGCCCCCGCCGGTATTAAGCATCCCGCCGGCGTTGTCTTGAGAGGGTATGGCAGTGGTAGGCCGAAACTGTCTGCCCCGCGCCGAGGGGCCTGTCGAGCCGGGAAGCCCCAACTCGCGACGCAGATCGCTGTTGTGGTCGTCGACCGCCTGCTCGCGCTCGTCGCGACTCATGGGATGAGACTCTGCGAAGCCGGAGAAGAAGAGGATGGTTCCAGTGACCATCCCCAATAGCCCCGCCGTCGTCACCAGCGAGCTATCGGTCTCCGTCGACGCCATCATAAGTACGCCCCCTCCCACTCCGAGGACAACTCCGCCGAGCAGATATCCGGGGCGAACCGACCGGTATTGATCGGCGAGCTCAGGCTCACCGATGGCGTGATAGAAATCGGGCCCCTCCAGGCGCTGGCCGCTGTCGTAGGCGTGACCATCTCGCCACTCCAGCTTTTGGGCGTCGTATTCGCGCTCCAGCTCTGCATCATCGATACGATTATCCCGTTCCGGTTCGTCCTGTTGTTCGGCGACGGGCTCATCCTGCTGGGGTTCGGGCTGGGGGTCGGGTTGAGCGACCGGTTCGTCCGGCTGCTCTGGTTCGTCCGGCTCGGGATCGGCTTGAGCGACTGGTTCGTCTTCGACCACCGGGTCTTGTTGCTCTTCGGGCTGTACATCTTCCTGAGCAACGGGCTCTTCGAGCTCATCCTCTTCGCCGTAGGCACGAATCGCCTGTCCCCGGCGCACCATGGTGGAGTCGAGGAGTTCTGCCTCTTCGTCATAAAACCCCAGCGTCAGCTCGGGCACCCACTCGCCATCATCGGCCAGTCGGGCGACGACAATACGATCCGCTTCCACCTCCAGACCCAACTGCGCGACCTGGTCGTCGTCCAGCTCCTCCAGCACCTCTCGATCGGACTCGTAGACCACGGTCCAGTCTTCATCGAGACTCTGTAGCCGGCTCGTTAGCACTGAACCTAAGGCATCCACCTCGCCCGCAGGCTCACCGGTCACAGCGACAAAAACCCGGTCGGTCTCATCGTCAAAATACGTCTGCAGCGTGCTCGGCGGAAACGACGCGCTCCACTGATGCTGGACCAGTGCATCGTCGGATCCGGCCATCGCCGTGGTACTCCACCCGGCCACCACGACAATCAACGTCCAGACAAACAGTGTTGCTGCTCGACTCATGACAACTCCCGAAGATTCCGTCCAAGACCACTGCGATCCATCCCATACTCACGTTTGGGCTCATCTTACACCATCCGCTGTAGCAGACCACCGCCCCCAACTCCCAGCCAGCACCCAGTACCCAGCACCCAGCGCCCAGTCCTAATCCTCCAACCCCTCCGGGATCTCACTTGTCTCCAGAAACCGGATGACCGCCTGGCGCAAAATCCGTTCTTCCGCCAGTCCGGTGCCGACGAGATTGATGCGCTCCAGAGGGTCGTCGACGTAGTCGTACAACTCTTCGGTCCCCGAGGTCAGGTCCATGATGTAGTGGTAGCGGTCCCACACCACCGCCCGGGTGTGGCGCCGGGGCCGAGAGTAGGAGTTCTCCTGGAAGACCATCCGCTTGTCGTCCGGTTCAGCCCCGTAGAACAGGGGGACCTGGCTGACCATGGTCGTCTCCTCTGGAATTGCCACGCCGGCCAGATCGAGCACGGAGGGATAGACGTCGTTGAAGGCCACCGGAGCGTCCACGCTGCCCGCTTCGATTCCCGGCCCGGAGACAATTTTGGGGATCTGGGTGACAATCCGATACAGGTTACGCGCATGCGGATCGGTGCCGTGTTCCCCGAAGTTTTCACCGTGGTCGGCCCCGAAGATCGTAAACAACGGTCGCTCATAGCCATCGCGACGCTCTTCGATGGTCTCCATCAGTTTTGCGGTGTAGCGATCCGTGTAGGTCAGCTCTTCGTCATAGCGCTCCAACGTACTGTCGCCGTAGCCGATGTCGGGATGGCTGTTGTAGGGGTGGTGCGGATCGAAATAGTGCACCCACAGAAAGAACGGTTCGTCGCCATCGGCCAGCTCTTCGAAAGCGGCGATGCCCTCCTCAGTGACCACCGGTGCCACTTCGCGTCGATCACTTCCGCAGACGTTGTCGAACCGCTCGAATCCCCAGCGGATGCCCCAGTAGTCACGCTCGAACACCGTGCCGCACATGATCGCTTTGTTGCGGTAGCCCGCCTCCTCCAGCAACTCGCCGAGC
Source organism: Myxococcales bacterium (assembly GCA_007120915.1). GTDB lineage: Bacteria > Myxococcota_A > Bradymonadia > Bradymonadales > Bradymonadaceae > SLJM01. The sequence goes on from SKMT01000099.1 coordinate 3,815, forward strand.
ATCCGCTCGTCCTCGGCGATGGGCGGGGGGAAGCGGTGGCCGTGCTCCAACTTCGTCTGAAACGGCGTCTTTCCCGCCATCAACGACCAGAAGCTCGGCCCCGTGCCCGAGTCCTGGGTAAACGCTCGTTGAAACGACATATTTTCTTCGGCGAAGGCGTCCAGATTCGGCGTCGTATCACGGTAATGCCCCATGTAGCCGAGTCGATCTACCCTCACGGAATCCCAGGTGATGAACACGAAGGAGGGGCGTTGTTCGAAGTCGGGCCGGTCGTACTCCGGGACATCTTCGCGGGCGGTGGGCCGGTCGTAGGCGGGGTCGAGACATTTGTCGTAGTACTCGTCGAGTGACATCCCATCCGGAGGACCGTCGGGGCCGGGAAGCGGGCAATCGGAGCGATCGAAGAGCCGATCCAACTCCAGATGGTGGTGGACCTGGTGAAACGCGAAGTTCGCCGCCTCCCCATGCAGCACGACGATACGACGGGCGTCGGAGTGCTGGCCCACAACTCCGACGGCCAGCATCGCCGCCACCGGCACTATCCACACTCCCCACTTCACGGTTCGCACACCAGCGAGTCGCACCGCGGCGATACAGGCCAGCGGAAAGTGCAACAACACTGCTAGGACCAACAACACCAGCGCCGGGCCTTCCACCGCAAAGAAGACGTCGCTCAACGAGACCACAACACCAACTGCAGCCGCTGCACCGATCACGGCCAGCCCCGCTGCGACCACCGGGAAGCTCAGCCACCGCATCCACTCGCGCTTCTTCAGCCGCAAAAATCCCGCCTGCAGCATTCGGCGCAGTCCCATTCCCACCACAGCCAGCACCACCGCCAGTCCCACCTGCCCCGCCAGTGCCGTCACGGCAATCAGCCAGGTCAGATTCGCCGACTCGATGAGATACATCGTCCAGGCCACACTGCCGGCTGCAAATCCAACCAGAACGGCTACCCCGGCGACGCAATTTGCCAACCGCCGCGCGTCTTCCGACCCGTGGCGCTGACCCCACCATCGCCGCGTGGTCGCTATGATCCATCCGTTCAACCCCGCAGCAGATACCCGGCCCCGCACCATCCAAAGCCCGGTGCCGCTGATCAGACTCCACACCACAGCGCCGAGCACCCACAGCGACACAAACATCACCCACGATGTCAGCGCTCCGACCACCCCGGTGTCCGTCGACGACCAGACCGCCAGCGCCCAGTCCACCGTCCCCGCCACCGCGAAGGCCAGCACGCCGGCGCCGACCCATGTGGCAAGACCGTCCCCCGTCGAGTTGTTCTCGCAACTGTTCATCGTCTCCCATGCTACTACGTGGATACAGAGACAAAAAACCCCCGGCCGAAGCCGGGGGCGCATTCAGCAATCGAAACCGCGGCTGTTACCAACCGAGAAATTCGATGTCGATGACGCGCATATTCTCACTACCGCCGTAAGAGCCGGAGTCGAACCCGTAGATGCGCACCGACTCCATTTCATCATCGTCTTCAATATCCCCTTCAAAGGCGACCAGCACTTCGGGAGTCAACTCGAAGCTGCGACTCAGGTTGGTGTTTTCGTCCTCCAACTGAATCGCTTCCGGCAGCTTCGCGAGCGTTCCGTCGTCAAATTCGGCGACGACCTGAACTTGCTCGGGGCCGGTGGTCGTACGCCGAAACTGGGCATCGACCTCGATCAGTTCGTAGTCGCTGAACTCATCGGAGTTGAATTCAAAGAATTCGAGGTCGTCGAACTCATCGATGTCGTCGTGGACGTCATCGTCATCGTAGACCTCATCACCGGGAGGAAACTGGTCGCTGGTCACCCAGTAGCCTTCGGCTGCCCAGTGGGTGCCACCACCAAAGAAGGTACTGGTTCCGACGGGATCGTCCTGATCTCCCGTACTAAACCGGGCCCAGCCGTCGCCGACCGGCGGATCCAGCAGACGGTCTTCTTCGTCCTCGGCATCGAAGTCCCAGTGCAGGAAGGTTTCGAGTTCAAGGGTGACCTCCATGTGCCCGGCGTCGACGTCGCTGTCGTAATCCTGGAGTTCGACCATGCCTTCCAGCCCGCAGGTCACCCAGAACACCCCATCGTCGATGCTCATCCGATACAGATAGAAGTACTCACCGGGGTCAAGTTCGTCTTCGCCCAGTTCAGCGACGACGCGTTCGCGATCATCGTCGTCGAAGTCACCGTCGATGTCGGCTTCGTACCACTGCCATGCATCGGGATCGTTGGGAGCTTCGTCGGCATCGACATCGCCGATGCCGAGTTCGGCGACGAAATCACCGGGAACCGGCTCATCGTCGTCATCGGTGACACCTTCGATCTCGAAGGTGCCGCCGAATTCGGTGGGATCGTCGTCGAACTCACGTTCGTAGGGACTGGCGGGAGCATCAGTGTCGCAGTAATCGAAGGGCTCATAGTCTCGACAGACCTCGAAGCTCGCCGGTTCCTGATCCTCCATTTGAACGGTCACCAGATAACCGCCGCCAAACCCGCAGTCGTGATCGACGTCAGCGTCCTCCAGATCTTCGACCGTAATATCAGCCACTTCGCCATCTTCACCGTCTTCGCCATCTTCACCGTCCTTGCCGTCGCACACGTAGGTTTCGACATCATCGGCATCATCAAACGAGAAGGTGATGTCCGTACCGTCGGCGCCGTCACACTCGGGATGGTCTTCGACGCGGTCGGTCTGGATGTCCGGAATCTCAACGCCTTCGGCTTCACCGTCTTCGCCATCACAGACGACAACGTCCGTGTCGGAATCCTCGAACGAAAAGGTGATGATCGACGCTTCGCCGGAACAATCGTCATGTTCGTCGACACGGTCGGTGCTCACATCGGGGGTCTCTCCGTCGACACCGTCGCAGATCACCGCTTCCGGTTCGCCGTCCACCAGAATATCGACACCGCCCTCGGG
>SKMT01000218.1 GCA_007120915.1 Myxococcales bacterium
CTGAACATCCGATTCTTTGGCGCTGTACGTTTTCATCACGGTTCCATTCGTCGGAGGCGGCGCGGAGCCACCGTCCATCTAACAGGTAAAAAGAGTTCTCGTTGACACCAATGCAGGCCCGACCGAACGGTTCGGCGGGCCCGCGAAAGGGGGCTTGATATAGCGGTCGCACTTCGGCGTGTCAACTACCCGGGTGTCCGGCGAGCTGACGACCTCACGTCCTCATAGCTCTGCGAGGTGCTCCTGCGCATCCTGGGCCCGGGGATGGCCGCCGTGGTTTTCGACCAGATCACTCCACACCGCCACGGCCTGATCGTACTCCCCGATCTCCACGTAGGCACGTCCCATCATGTACATCGACTCCGCGTTCAGCCCCAGCCCCGAGAAGTTCTCCAGCAGGTACTGCAACCGCTCGATCGCAGCGACCGGGTTTTCGTTGTCCATGTGGTGTTCGGCGACGTAGTACTCGTGGCGCGCAAGCCGGTACATCCCCTCGCGCCACTTCTCCTCGGCAGGTTCGGCGTACTCGGAGTCCTGATACTCGCGCAAAAAGATCTGCAGCTCCCGCACCGCATCACGGGTGGTGCTCAGATCGCGCTCATGGGGCGGCGGCATAATGAAGAAGTCCGACGGCATCTGCTCGTAGAACGACAGCGCTACCCGCCAGCGCGCGTACTCTACCTTTTCGTGGCGCGGATACAGGTCGACGAACCCACGGTACTGCTGCACGGCGCTGGCGTACTGCTGTTGCTCGAAGTACACGTCGGCAAGCCGCAGATTCGACAGTGCCGCCCAGGCAGAATAGGGGTGCTCGTTGCGCACTGTATCAAATCGATCCGTGGCCTCCAGATAGGCGCCCCGCTCCAGGGCCACTTCGCCGTGGCGATACAGAAACTCCGCCTCGTCGTCGAAATCCTCCGCGTCCGGATAGGGCACCGTCGAGCAGGCCATTACTCCCATCAGCACCAGCCCCACCAGGGCTGTGACCGCTGCGAGCCACCGATTGTTTTTCACCGCTTTCATGCGCGTTCCCTAAAATTCGGAGTTCTTTCACGCCAGGCGGACCATAAACGTACGGGCCTGCCGTGACAATCCCTCGCAACCACGATCACCTGCTGGTTCGCCACCGACACCAGACATCACCGATTATTTGAAAAATTGGACCACGATCTGCATACCTGTAGTGTGTACGGGGATGAACGCCGTTGCAGGTATTCATCCCACTGGTCAAACAACCTTCCGAACGTGGATAAAACTTGCTCCATTCCATCGCCATGACCCAGCCCCCACCGGCGCTGACCCGACTCACCCCGGTCGCCACCATGATTGCGGGAGTGGTTGTGTTCTCGTTTCTCTTCTTCACCGGCGCCTGCGCCGAACAGGGGTTGTTTGACTGTAGCTACGACTCGGACTGCTTCGGCGACGAATACTGCATCAACAACCAGTGTCGCGCCCAGTGTTCCGAGGACGACGACTGCTTTATGGACAGCTATTGCGGAGCCTACCAGCGCGACACCGATCCCGACCCGGTACAGGTGTGCCTGGATCCGGAGGAGACCGACCAGGGCTGTGAATCCGACGAACAGTGCCGCGATCGCTTCGGCGATGAAGATGCGCGCTGTGGTATCCACGACCGCTGCGTGCTCACCTCGCCGAACGACGACAACAACGGCGATGATCCCCAGAACGACAACGACACCAACGACATCGAGCCCGACGACGACATGCGCCTGCTCGTCGTCGAGCAACTCGGCGCCGACGGCGAGCCCGTCGACGACGATGACAACGACGACGCCGACGATGATGACTACGAGCTCGAGCCGGTGCGCATCGGCGCTGTGGTCATCCGTGACGAAGCCGACAGCCTGGTCGGATCGGGACAGACCATCTCCGTCGATTCGCCCCACGACGAAGGCGCGGACCCAGAGCTGACCTACCCGCTCGACGACACCGGCACCTGCGTGAGCGAACCGGACATCGCCGGACACACCTCCCTGGAAGGCCCCGGCGGTATCGCCTGGATTGAGCTGGTCGAAGAGTCGGGGCTTCTGCTCGACACCGACGACGTCTGGACCGTCGAAGTCATCGCCAACGGCCCTCACTGCCCACTGGGCGGTTTCGACGGCGACGAGGAAGACGAGTTTGCTACCTATCGCGCTGCCATCTGTGAAATCGAGGCCGCCGACCCGCTTCCCGACGTACAGGACTGTCAGCACCGCTTCGACGACCCGATGCAGGGGTTCAGCCAACTGGAAGTGACATTTTCCGATTGATCACTTATAGCGATGGAGAGTCTGGCAAGAAGGTTGCAAGTGAATCTACGCCAGCCGCCGTGCAGAGCAGTTTTGCTCGCACGCCGTTAACCTAAGTCCGATGGTCGGACGGCATCTACTGGAGCTCAGGAGGAGTATTATGAACGTATTCAGCAGAACAGTTGGAGTCCTGTTCGTCAGCGCCGCCGTGGCGTTGGCGCTGACGGGATGTCCAGACGAGGTATTCGACGACGAATGTCTGGAGGACGCCGAGTGCGAGGACGGCGAAATCTGCTACGGCGAGGACGGCGACTCTTACGAGCCGCTGACCTGCATCGCCGAGTGCGACCCGGAAGACGAGGACCCCTGCGCCGATCTCGACGGCGACTATTGTGAGCCCCGCGACGACGGCGGCGACGACGGCTACATCTGCTTCTCCCAGCCCGACGAATGCACCGGCGACGAAGACTGCTTCGGCGGTTACATCTGTGAATTCGACGACGAAGAGAACGGCGAAAACGACGACGCCGAAGCCGGCACCTGTGTCGAAGCGGAAGAAGAGCCGGATTACTACACCGTGCGCATCGAAGACTTCACCGATCCGGAAAATGAAGATCGTACCGACCGACGCAACTATGACTTCAACTCCGACGGATTGAACGTCTACAACATCGCTCTGCTCGAAGACGGCGAGGTCGTCAGCCATGCACGCGCCACCGACTTTGAGGTCGGCGACGTCGGTGACCACGAGGACGCCTACGCACCCTTCAGCGACCTCTCTAACGCCCTGGACGACGTCTTCACCGGCGACGACCACGGCTATGAGCTGCCTGGCGGCATCGACTCCGCCGAGCACGTGCTCAACGAAGTTGGCGCCGAAGAGTGGGAAGGCATGGTCGATGCCTGCCCCGCCTACGAGGAATTCACACGCGGTGACGGAGAGACCACCTACGAATCGACCTACCGACCGGAAGCAGTCCTGTCATTGGGCGTCGGCGGTGAGTTGTACGTGCAGTTTGAAGATGCCGACAGCGAACCAATCGCGCTGACCGAAGACCACACCGTCCAGGTCTGGGTCTACGGCGAGTCTTGCAGCGTTGCCTATGCGAACATGCGCTGGGGTCCCGACGGCGAAATCGGTGGCTGGGGTCGAACCGTCGAAGACTGTGATGACGAAATCTTCGACGAGTCCTACTACTGCCCCCAGACTGAGGTAGACCCCTACTTCGTCGACATCTGCGCCGACTACGCCGACGGCGCCGAGACCATCGACACCGACACCTGCGACCTGACGCTGCCCTCCGATCCGAGCGACACCGGGCTGGCAGCCCAGGGCGAAGTGCTCAACTTCGGGGTCTCCTTCGACTACTCGCTGCACAGTGATGACGAGTAATTTTACTCGCCATCCGTGACTGACGTCACAGAAAGCGGCCGCCATCCCCACGGGTGGCGGCCGTTTTCGTTTTCCCCACCTGCCAATGAATCGACTGATTCACATCGCAGCCGCCCTCGCCTTCACGGTGCTGCTGGTTCCCTCTGCCATCATCGGCTGCGGCGAAGACGATGAATGTCGAAGCGACCACGACTGCGCCGCCGACGGCGAACACGAACAGGTCTGCGAGCCCGACGGCTGCCGGCGCGTCTGTACAACCGACGAGGACTGCCCCGCCACCGACGAGTGCGTCCCTCGCAGAGTCGAAGAGGGCGACGTCTGCGAGACAACAAACGACAGGTTTTAGGTGGTCGGTGCTCGGTGCTCGGTGCTCGGTGCTCGGTGCGCTATGGCGCTCTCAGTCTAGCTGAAGCAACCGCTGAACCCGTTGTGCCATCGACTCCCCGCCTCCCCGCAGCGTCTCGGCGACCGCATCGGCGCGCTTCTGCCAGAACGCCGGCTGAAGCATCCCCAGCCCGCCCGTGCCCAGCAGCCCCTCGGCGAGCAATCGACGGCAGTGATGGCGCCGCACTTTGCCCGTCGGCGTCTTCGGCACACTTCTCACCGGCAGATCCACCAGCCGATCTGGCTTCAAATCCAGGTGCGCCTGAAGCACGGACTCGATGATCGACGACAACTCCCCGGCATCCGCGCCGGTCTGCACCTCGAAGACGACCACGATCTGTACATCCGCCCCTGCCCGATCCTCCTGGGCAAACACGGCGGTGCTCCCGGCGCGCACGCCGTCGACGGCATCGACGAACAGCTCCACCTCTTCCGGGAAAATCGTACGTCCCGACTCCAACACAATTCGATCGGAGGCCCGGGTCACGAAATAGAGCTCCCCCTCCGCCAGGTAGCCCAGGTCTCCGGTCAACAGCCAGTCGCCATCCAACCGGGTCGGCGACGCCTGCTCGTCGCGCACCGTCGCCTCCACGTAGCCCGCCATCACGTTCGGGCCTCGAATCGCGATCTCGCCGAGTTCCCTCTCCCCCAGGGGCGCCCCCTGCTCATCGACGATCCGCAGCTCAATGCCGTCGAGCGGCCGCCCCACTGACACAACGTGCATCCGCTCGCGCTGGGTGTCCGCCCCATCCGGTGGTAATGGCGCAGCACGCCCCTGTTGCTCCAGTTGCCGTCGGTTGATCCCGTCGATGCGAATCGGTGTCTTCGCCGGGTGAAACGTCACCCCCAGCGTCGCCTCGCTGAGCCCGTACACCGGCATGATCACGTGATCGCCCAGACCATAGTCGTGAAAACGGCGGGCAAACGCCTGGATATGCTGGGCGCGCACCGGCTCCGAACCATTCATCGCAATCCGCCAACTCGACAGGTCCAACCCCTCCAACTCCGAGGCATTGCATCGGCGCACGCAGTAGTTGAACGCGAAATTCGGCGCCAGCGACAGCGTGGCCCGATGCTCCGAGATCGCCCAGAACCACTCCTCCGGGCTCTCCAGAAACACCGACGGATCCATCAACACCGGCCGGATGCCCCAGTGCAGCGCAAAGAACACCACCCCCACCAGCCCCATGATGTTGTCCAACGGCAGCCAGGAGACCAGCACGTCGTCCTGCTGCACCTCGATCTGGTCGCCGATCGCCTCCACGCTGGTGCAGATGCCCCGGTGGGTCAGCTTCACACCCCGCGGCGGCCCGGTGGTCCCGGAGGTCGCCTGGATGTAGGCGACATCATCCGGGGATACCGGATGCGGATGTACATCCACCCTCGAGGGCACTCCCTCCAGAAGCTGTGACATCTCCGTGACCACCTCCAGCGGATGAGGCGGCCAGATACCGCTGAACCCCTGCTCGGCGCGATCGCCTGAATCCTCGCAGATCAGCATTCGGGCGTCGTAGCGAATCGCCATGCGTCGCCACCGCGCCAGATTCTCGATCCCGCTGAACGGGTCGCCCTGCTGGGGCCAGCCCAGCGGGATCGGCACCGCTCCCAGCGCCTGTAACCCGAAGAAGGTGGCAATAAAGTCGACGCCCGTGCGCTGGGCGACGAGCACCCGATCGCCGGGCTCGACACCGCGCTGCTTACAGCCACAGGCCACCCGTTCGGCGGCGGCCAACAGTTGCGAAAACGTGCGAAACTCCTGGCCTCCCCGCCGATCGCGCACATACACACCCTTCGCAGGGGACCTCGCTGCTCTGCGCTGCAGGAGCGTAAACAGTGTGTCTCCCCCTTCCTCGCCAGGTTGTAGGGCCGGCATGTCGGTCATGAAGCTTCCGCGTTGTTCGCGTCGGCGATTCGACGCCTCGTTACTATCACGTCGGCTGCGCGGCTGTCGATTCGGAAGAAATTCCCCGCCACCTTCTGTTTGCGAGATGCCGCGTCGGTACGTAGATTACGATCCGTACCGGTTGTCCCGTGACCTTGTCACCATACCCGACTTCCACGAGGGAACGTCATGTCTATCGTTCTGTATTTCGTTCTGGCGCTGATCGTTCAGGCCGTCGCCCTGAAGTTCGCCCTCGCCTCGGTGGGGCTGAAGGGCGCCGACAACAAGATGTCCACCGCTCTGGGAGTGGCGACATTGCTGAACGTGGCGATGCTGGTCACGGCGTTCATTCCCGTCGTCGGCTGGATCGTCAAACCCCTGGTGTGGCTGCTGATCATCATGGCGGTGTACAACACCGGCTTTTTCAAAACCGTCGCCGTCTGGGCCGTCCAGATCGTCATCCAGTGGGCCCTCAAGGCCCTTCTGGGGCTGATCGGGTTCCCGGTATCCTTCGGTGCCGGCTGAAGCTGATTCGCTACCCGCCACATCGCTGACACTCGGTGCCGTCGGATCACCTGTGATCCGGCGGCATCGCTGTATCTATCCAACGAATACGCGCTCGCAGATTTGTGGTCACGCAAACCTCAGAACCCCGAACTGTCGTTAGGCGGTCAAGCCTCCCGAAGATGGGTGTACGGACATGTTCATGACACACGAAACCATTGCTGCAAACAGTGGCAGTTTCACGGTTTCGTGTGTACC
>SKMT01000010.1 GCA_007120915.1 Myxococcales bacterium
AGGAGCACGTCGACCACCTCGAGAAAGTCACCGGCAAGATCAACTTCAGCTCCTCCGACATCGACCAGGCAACCGACCAGTCGGGCTGAGGTTAGACCCCTGCGAGCTTGCCTCGCAGGTGAACCAGTTTGGGCTGCTACTGTCACCGGCAAGATCAACTTCAGCTCCTCCGACATCGACCAGGCCAGCGACCAGTCGGGCTGAGGTTAGACCCCTGCGAGCTTGCCTCGCAGGTGAACCAGTTTGGGCTGCTACGTCGGGCTGATCTCCGATGTTAGACCCCTGCGAGCTTGCCTCGCAGGTGAACCAGTTTGAACCGCTAGATGAAATCAATTATCAATTTCGTTGTTACACCGACGGAGGTGTCGGCCAACAACGACTCGATTTGGATTCAGATCATGTGCATCGAAAAACACCTGGGTGACCTACTCGGCGACGAAGAAGATACCCGCGTTCAGCTCGTACAAGTCGCCGGAGAGTCCACGACTCCCACACTGGAGCTGCGTCTGGAGCGTCACGCCGGCGAGCTGGGCTGGCAGGTCCACCGCCGCATCCGCCTGGCTCCCGGCCAGATCGGAGCGCTGCGCGATGCCCTGAATCTGATGGATCCCGACGCCCGCGACACACGCCACCCCGGCCGGCAAACCGACCGGGATGACGATGCCACCGACAATGTCATCGAACTGACCACCCTCCGACGCCACAGCTCCTAACACCCACCACCCAGAGCCCAGAGCCCAGTGCCCAGAGCCCAGTGCCCAGCGCCCAGCACCCAGCGCCCAGAGCCTAGCGCCTAGCGCCTAGCGCCCAGCGCCTAGCGCCTAGCGCCTAGCGCCCAGCGCCCAGCGCCCAGCGCCCAGAGCCTAGCGCCCAGCACCGCCTCATTTCTTCTCCGGCGGCAGACACTTCACACCGTCCGGGTGCTCCATCGCATACACCGGGAACTTGAACGACGTCGATGAGTCGGGAAACCGCTCCAGGCCTCCGTCGATCCACATCAGGTCGTAGACGTTCAGCTTGAACTTGTAGTCCCCCACCTCGCCGAGCTGAAACTCGACGCAGGATGTGACGCTTCGGACGTCTTTGACGTAGTCCTTGTACTCGTCGTAGCCGCATGGTTTGGGACAACTGATCTTCTTGTCGTCCACGCTCTTGATCGGTGATGCCAGCTTCGGCCCGCCGATCTGAGCCCACTCAAACTCCAGGGGGTCGCCGTCGGGGTCGAAGGCCGTGGCGCAGACTTTGACCTTGTCGCACTCGTGGTTGAACTTTTTGTACTTCAGCTTCTTGATCTCCGGCGGGTGATTCAGCGCCGCAACGATGTCCAGCCCACCCTTTTCGCCCCCTTCGCACTGGCTGATCAGCAACACCTCTGTGGTCTTGCCGTCTTTGACCTCCACTTTCGGCTCTTCTGCCTTGTCGCAGTCGTTCGAGGGTTGACCGGATTTGGTGATCGGAATGACCTCCACGTCGTAGCACCCCGGCTTCAGCGAGGTGTAGAAGTCCGCAAACAGATGGGAGGAGTGTTCGTCGAACGGGTCGTTTTCAAACTCCGGAATCATCCCCGGCAGATAGAGGTCCTCCAGGTCTTTTTTCGTTTTCGAAGCGATGGGGCCGGCGTGGGGCTTGTCCTTGACGCATTCGCGGATCACGAACTTGAACCCCGCCACGTCTGTATCCCCCACGAAGTCGACGGTCAGCTCCACGCCCGTCTCATCGACTCCATCGTCCGGAGCCGGTTCATCGTCGTCGACATCGGCACAACCGACGAACAACAGCAGTGCTGCGAACAATGCGATCAATCTGCAGCGTTTCATTGGATTCCCCCTCATGTTCTCAAACGACTCTTAGATTACCGAAACGCCGGAATCACCACCGATCCTCGCCCAGCTCGCGGCCTTCGGATTCGTAGAGATCTTCGTCTTTGTTTTCGCACAGCGGATAGACCGTCTCCGGTTTGAACTCGTCTCCAGGACAGGTCCGGTCGGTGTAGTCCCAGTGAAAGTCGGAGCAGTAAAACTCCTCCGGCCAGATCGGGATGCACTCTTTGTGGCGGTCGATGTGGCGCACGCCCTTAAACTTGTGGAACAGCCCCGTTTCGCGGTCGTAGCACTCCAGCTCGATGTCCCAGTTCGAGTACAGCGGGAAGGTGCGTGTCCCCCGCGACTCTTCGCCGATCACATCTTCGGCGCGCACCTTCTCGCCGTCCTCCCACACAAGGTCGTAGACGGTGACCCGAAATTCGTAGTCGTCGTTCCACACCGGCACCGCCCGCGCGCAGGCGGTGGCCCGCTTTCCGTCAACTTTCGGTTCGGTCACCTCCAGGTCAAACCGCAGATCCTGGCCTCCGATCTGCTCGAACTCAAACTCCATCGGATCCCCATCGGGGTCGTAAGCGGTCACGCAGATGTCGACCTTTTCGCATTCGTGCACGAACTTCGACGGGTCGTAGTCGACGGTCTCAACCACCGGTGGATGATTCAGCGCTCCGATCACATCGGCAGCCCCACGGGCTTTGCCATCACACTGGCTTGTCAGCACCAGTTCGGTGGTCTTCCCGTCAACGACGTGCACCTGTGTGGCCTGCGCCCCCTGGCATTGTCCCGAGGGTTCCCCGGCCCCGTCGACGGGCTGAACCTGCACGTCGTAACAACCCGCATCCACTGTCTTAAAATGATCGGCGAAGTGATGTCCCGAATCCGCATCATAGGGAGCGTCCACAAACTCCGGATTCTCCCCCGGTATGACCATCTCCTCGAGCGAACGAGTCGCCTCGGAGACCACCTCGCCCTCGTCACAATCCAGAATGGTAACCTGAAAACCCTCTACATCCGTCTCTTCATAATAGTCGATGGCAATCGCCACTCCCGTCTCTTCTGATTCAGGCTGTGGTCCATCATCGTCGTCTCCCGGACCACAGCCGATCAGCAGACCGGGCAACACCATCGCCGCAACCATTCCCCAGCGTTTCAACATCCCCCCTCCTCTTTTTGCTCGTTGTGCCGGTTCCCGCTCAGCACGGCAGACGCCGGCACGATCCACTACAGCAAACGCGGTCCACCGCCGGCCGGAGCAGCACTCCGGCCGGCGGCGAACAGCCACGTACTTCAATTACTCCATCCCTCCGGGCCAGGGAACACACTGATCGGGCTCCATCTCATTGTAGTCCGCCAGCGTATCGGCCAGATCGGTGATCTCGTCGCGGTTCTCCGTTCCCGGCGGGTACGACGGGCAGGGCTCACCTTCGCCGACGTCGATCAGATCTGCCGCCTCATCGATGGCCGACTGCATATCCTCCGGAAGATCCACTCCCAGCGTCTCGGCGGCGGCCTGGTTCAGCCGGGCGGCGATGTACTGCGAGGCCAGAATGTAGAAGGCGTCTCCCTGTGGCGGGGTGTGCAGAATCTCCAGCCAGGTCAGATCCTCGCACAGAATGGTGTCTTCCGCCGGGTCCGCCGTAAAATCAGCGGTCGGCCAGGGGATATTCTGAGCATCCTGCTCGGCGTAGATGTTGTGGTTCTTCCAGTAGCCCTGGGTGCGCGGGCAGAGCACATCTTCGGGCGGGGGATCCGGGGGCAGCGGCGGATCGATCTTCTTGTCGTCCTTCTTCTTTTTCGCACACTTTTTGGCGAACTTCTTGCAGTCCCGATCACCCCACTTCTTTTTGTTGATCTTGCAGATCTCGTAGTACTTCTTGCCCTTGTCGCCCTTTTCGTACTTGTACTCCTGGCAGTCGATCTTCTTCCAGAAGTACTTCTTGGCCTTGCAGATGTTGTAGCACTTCTTCTTGAGCTCCTTGCACTTCTTGTCCTTGTCATCTGCGTATTTCACGCACTTCTTTTCGACGCATTTTTTGTCGACGCACTTTTTGTCGACACACTTCTTTTCGACGCACTTTTTCTTGAGGCACTTTTTGTCTTTCTTGTCGTCCTCTTTTTTCTTCTTCTCGTCGTCTTTTTTGTCTTTCTCTTCGTCGATGTTGTCGAACACCCGGTCGTTGAAGGCGTTCAGATCGTCTCGAAACTTCTTGTCGTACTCGTCGTAATTGGCATCGTCGTTGACGACGACGTTCGGCTCGTTGTCACTGCTGTCGCCCTCCTCAGTGTCATCGTCAATGTCGGTTCCACCGCAGGCGACGGCAAACGTCAGCCCCGCGATCAGACAGAATCTGGCAAGTCGGTGCATCATGGTTCCCCCTCATAGGTTGTGAACAAGTTGTCTCTATTCAGCCAACTGTAGCGCAAGAAACTCTACTGCATGCTGTGACGAAACCGGGCCGTAACTTCACGGCCCGGTTTCGGGTTTTTGCCCCCGCCGGCACGTACATCGTACCTCTTCACGTCACCGGCCGACGGAGAGCATGTCCGGTGACCGTTTCATGCCACCGGGATACGGCATCAATTGCTGCCCTCGACGTGGATGCAGTTCTTCGCAGTCTCCGGCTCCGACTGGTTGAACTTGTTGAGGACATTCTGGACCTGAGTGCGCAGGCTCGGTTCGGCATCGACAGACAGATCGAAGTCGAACTCATCAACAAGATCGCTGCCTTCCAGTTTGTCACGGAGATCACTGCTCAACGTTTCATCATCCGGCAGGTTCTCCTCTTCACAGTAGCCTTCGAGCACCTGCTCGACGATACCGACCAGCTCGATGATATCAGCACCGTAGTCTCCACCCTGGCCAGCCCAGTCGACCATCGCCAGGTTCAAGCTGGCAACGATATAATCCCGGGCCAGGTTGTAGTAGGCCGTGGTTTTGTCTCGAAGCACGCTGATCCACAGAATCTCCTGGTCGTCATTTTCTTCACAGAGACGCTCGCCCGTGACGATTCGATTGGTCTCATCATCAAACACATCAAACGCCGCATAGGTTTCGTCTTCACTATGTTCCTGGTCAGTCAGACCCAACCACAGGTCATTGACCATCGCCTCCGTAACCTGACTGTGGCCGCGGTGATACTTCCAGGTTCCCAGCGAGTAGTTGCACTTTCGGTCAAACTCATCGACCGGACACTCGTCGACGTAGCTTCGGAACTGACGGTGGTCCCGCGACAGAATCGGCTTCTTTTCGTAGCTGCTGTCGTCCTTCTTGATCTTCTGCTTGATTCCGCGGCGCTCAAACCAGTCCTCAAACTTCACCAACTTCTTCTTCCACTTTCCTTCGACCTTCAGCTTGTCCCACAGCTTGTCGAACACCGTGACCTGAAAATCGAAGGACTCCGGCTCCACACCGGGGTGAAACTCGATGCTCAGACACTGTTTGAACAGCCGCTTGTCGTTCTTGTAGAACTCAACGGGAGCTCCATTGGTCACACCGGCGATGCCAGGCGCCCGTTCGTCATTGAAGAATTCGTACTCTCCGGTCTCAGGATTCTTCTTGAAGAACGGATCGAGCACGTTGAATTTGTACTTCTTGTCTTTCTTCTTTTTGCCATCTTCCTTCTTGATCCGCTCCTTTAGCGCCCACTCGAAGTTCAACGGATCGTTGTCCGGGTCCGCACCGGTCACACAGACATCCAGCGCCTGTTTCTTCTCTCCGTTGACAGGACACTCCCGGAACTTCTCTTTGACCTTCACGTCCTTGATCTTCGGCGGCTTGTTCAGCGCCGCCACAATGTCCTTGATCCCGTCCGGATCTTGCACGCCGGGACACTGGCTGATCAGCACGTTTTCGTGGAACTTCTTCGGCTTGATGTCGAACACGCCGTGGGTCAGAAGACAGTCGTCGGATTTCTTCTTCTCCAGCGGATCTTCCTTGACCGTCTGCATCGGCTGGACGAACACCTTGTAGCAGCCGGGCTCGCCGTGAAACATCAGGTCGGCGAACCGGTGCTCCGAGTCCTCATCCAGTGGCTTGTTGGCAAACTCCTTCAGCCCCCCGGGCAGAGTCATATCCTTCAGCAACTCCTTCTGCTTCGGCGTTGACTCCCCATCTTTGTCGGTAAAGACCGGCTTGTCCTTCTGGACCCGCTCCTTTGGAAACCCTTTCGGCTTACACCGTTCCTCACCCTCCAGTTTGACCGGATAGATCTGATAGGCCATATGCGTGACATCGCTCTCCGCATCCACACTGCTGGCCATCTGCATCCCGGTCTCATCGATGTCATCCGGACTGTCGTCATCGGTGTCTCCGCAGGCGACGGCGCCTGCAAAGAGCAGTGCACATCCCATTGCCGTCCAACGCTTCATCATGTTTCCCCCTGATTATGCAGTTGATGCTCCAGTTTCTCGCCGGTACAGCCACAACTTCACCGGCGACCATAAAAAACTCCCCTACCACGACTTCGGCCTCTACCGCGGATGGCCACTACCGGGAGCGTCCATACTGCCAATACTGCGAACTCTACCTAAAAACCTAGGCGGGCCCACCGACGCTGAAAAGTTTTGAACTCCGATTTCACCACCACAGTAGCGAAAACCGATCCCACGATCGCCCCACCATCATGCGCCGCCATCCACCTCACCGCCACTTTCAGCCATTTCGCGACACTGCGTTGCTCTCCAAACCTCCCACCCCTTACCCTTACCAAACACCGACCACCCAGCACCCAGCAGCCAGCACCCAGAGCCCAGCACCCAGAGCCCAGAGCCCAGAGCCCAGCACCCAGCACCCAGAGCCCAGCACCCAGAGCCCAGCACCCAGAGCCCAGCACCCAGCGCCCAGCACCCAG
>SKMT01000590.1 GCA_007120915.1 Myxococcales bacterium
ACCCACCGGGGGCCCTCATAGTTGTTGTCGACAGATTGGACCCCGATCTTTCGTATCATCCTGTGTGGCACCCCCGGCGCGAATACCGTCCGGAATCTGAAATGACCCCAAAAATACTGGCCCATGTCAGCCCCTCGGGCCGTTGGGGAGGGGGGGCAAAATCACCCCCTGTAACAGCATTTCTCCGTTTGGATCTTCTGGCATACCTGGTCTGGGAAGTCCGCTCCTGGCAGGGGACGCTCGGTGACATTGCAGACACCTCCTGAAGATCCCAGACTATTACCGGGTTCTGCCCCCTATCGATGTGATATCACCCCAAAAATACTGGCCGATGTCAGCCCCTCGGGCCGTTGGGGAGGGGGGGTAAAATCACCCCCTGTAACAGCATTTCTCCGTTTGGATCTTCTGGCAGACGCGGTCTGTGGAGTTCGCTTCTGGCAGGGTCCGTTCGGTGGCACTGCAGACACATCCTGGAGGGTCCAGACCAGTACGGACTTCTGGCCCCCTCTTGATGTGATGTTACCCCCGAAAATACTGGCCGATGTCAGCCCCTCGGGCCGTCTGGGGAGGGGGGTAGATGCACCAGCAACTGGCAGGTGCGCTCAATGCCCTCAGTGGCACCTGGTTGGTTTGCGCGGTGGGTGCAAGCCTGTTGGATGGTCGAATTGCTAAGCACTTCTTCGAGCATCGTCGTCAGGCGGGGCGCCGAGAACGCATCGGGGAGTAGTCGCCGTCCGATGTTCAGGCGCACGATGCGGGCGGCGTGGTCGGGATGATCGAAAGAGACGGGGCGTACGATTTGAGGGATACCGGCGCGAAGCGCGGCGGCTGTCGTTCCAATTCCACCGTGATGCACCACCGCCCGGCAATGAGCAAACAGCTCACCAAAGGGGGCGAAGTCGGTGAAGCAAAACTGCTCGTCGTCAGCAAGTACCCCTGTGTCAGTGCCTACAATAACGCCCCGCAATCCAATCCGGCGGCAGGCTTTGACGAAGGGGGCGACAAACCGGCGGCCATCGATGGGTATACTACCCGTGGTTGCGACCACCGGAGGCTCCCCACTGTTGATAAACTCGTCGAGCTTTTCGGGAAGTGAATCGCCCGTATCCACCTGAGGGAATCCCGCCAGCTCAACCTGGCCGGGCCAGTCCGGTTGAGGCGGTGCAAACCAGTGTGGAAACAGCCCCACCGTCAGATCCGGCGAGAACATCCAGCCATCGAACGGGCGATCAACCGAATCGAGCCCCAGTTGGCGGCAGGCCTGTTTGAGCTGTGGTGTGACCGCTGGATCAATCAACAACCGATCGGCGAGCCACCACATCAGCCGTTTGAGCGGACGAGCCATCGAACCGAGCTCCCAGTCACGTACCATTACCGGCACCTGATGCACGCTTCGAAACAGACAGGGCGACAGCACCACTGTGGCGCAGAGCGTGCCGTGGCATTGCTGCACCAGCCGACAGCCCATCGCAAAGGGGTGAGCGATCAAGATCATCGCCGACGGATCGAACTGCTCGACCAGAAGCTCAAATTGCTGCATCGGGTCGGGAAACAGCCCCTGGAACACCTTCGTTAGCCCCCGGCGAAGAGTCCAGGTGTGAGGAGCTTCAACAATGCGCCGCTGCCGGGTTTCATCGCCCACGGCAACCATCGGAACTCCGGCACGCGCAACACTGGAGCGAAATTGCTCGTTGGTCACCACAGTGACCCGCCGGCCTTGACGCTGCAGCCGTTGAGCAACGGCGATGAAGGGCAACACGTCGCCCATCGTCCCGAAGCTGACAATCACGAAGTCGAAGCGCTTGGATGAAGTCATGGCAGTGGCGAACCCCTCGGTGGATTTGCAGCAGAAACTAACCGGAGAACCACCACTGACCACCGGCGGACGACAACCCAGTTTCAACGAGTGAAGAAACTGGTGCTTCGTGACGTCCACGATAAGGTAGACGGTACAGCCAGAAGAATGTGAACTAAACGAACGGAAATTTAACTGAAACGTACGTCTCACCGGCTGATAGCGCTATCTTTCAGCCGCTCCTCGCTTGAGGTACCGCAATGGGTACATCTGCACTCGGATCAACTCGAAATCTAGCGCTATCATCTCGCCGGTGCCGCGTTTCAGTTAAATTTCCGTCCGTTTAGTTCGGCGTCAAAGCGGGAGCGTCCTATGAAGCGATCTTCACAGAAGGTGGTAGTATTTATTGCCGCAGCAATTGTCTGCGCTTCAGCGATTCAAAACCCCGTGAAAAAGGCAAACGCTCAGTCCGCCTCGCTGTCATCCGGCAGCACGGGCATCGAGTACTCGGCGCATCTCGGCGCTGCGGCGGGAACGATGATGGGCACTCCCATCGCCACATCACCGGCGATGGGTGGTGGGCTGGATCTGGGGTTCGGGGTGGGCTGGGAGCAATTTCGACTTGAATTGGGGGCGATGGGACGGGGCTTTGGGCTGACCGATACCTATGACGGGCAGGGGGCGATGATGTTCGGGGTGCACACAGATCTGAGACTTCCCCTGGAGCCGTTTTTTCCGAATCTCGATCTGGAGAGTGCAGAGCCCTACCTGCTCGGTGGACTGAAGGGGAGTCTGTTGTTCTCCGGCAGCCAGGAGGGGGCGATGGCCACCGGAATCGGAGGAGGTTTTCGACTCGGTGCCGGGCTCGACTGGCGGGTTGCGGACGTTTCCGTAGGCTTTCGCGGCGTCTTCAGCGGACAGCGATATGCGCAGCTGGTCAACCCCGATGTGCCTTCGCAACTCGGCGCGTTCTCGCTGAGTGCATATGTGTCGTATCACTTCTGAGAGTGTTCAGCTCGGTTTGCTTCGGTGCGGTCGGATGATTCGTCGCGTTTGTTGCATTCTGAGGGTATGCCCTGGGTGAGAGCAGCGTGATTATATCGCCGTTGCCAATGGTTCAGCCCCGGTTTACAGTGTGCCCGCCTGAATTCCTTCGACGTGTCAGGGAGTTGTTCGTGAAGTCAACGATGTCCAATCCCGATCTGCTGGATACAATCCTGGAGACCATTTCGGCGCTGGTGGTGGTGATGGACGACCAGGGGCGGGTGGTGCGGTTTAACGAGGCCTGTGAGGAGCTGACCGGCTACGGCTTTGAAGAGGTCAAAGGAGAACCGATCTGGGAGCTGCTGATCCCGGAAAACGAGCGCGACGCCGTCATCGATGTGTTCGATGAGCTGAGTGCCGGCAATTTTCCGAATCGCCACGAAAACAACTGGGTGACCCGCGACGGCAAGCGACGCATTATCGACTGGTCGAACTCGGCGGTCGTCGGCGATGACGGAAAGGTTCAACTGGTGGTGGCCACCGGCATCGATGTGACGCAACGGCGCCAGGCCGAGCAGGATCAGCGAGAGGTGATCCGGGCGCGGGCAGCCCAGGAGGCGGCGGAGGCGGCGCGTGATTCGCTGCGGCTTTCCGAGGAGCTGTTTTCCGGCATTGTGGATCTATGCGCCGATGCAATTATCTCCATCGACACCGACCACAACATCCGGTTGTTCAATCAGGGCGCCGAGGAGATCTTCGGATACACCGCAGACGAGGCGCTGGGCGAGCCGTTGTCGATGCTGCTCCCGGAGAGTGTACACGCCGCCCACGCTGCTCATGTCGAACAGTTTTCCAGCGCCGCGAAGCCGTCGCGGCGGATGGGGCAACGCCAGGAAATCTTTGGGGTGCGCAAAAACGGCGATCTTTTCCCGGCGGAAGCGTCGATTTCGAAGCAGCGGGTCGACGGGCAGTGGCGTTTCACCGCAGTGGTGCGCGACGTGACGAATGCCAAAGAGGCGCGCGACCAGCTCAGACGGGCCAACGAGGAGTTGGAGCGCTCAAACTCGGAGCTCGAACAATTCGCCACCGTCGCCTCCCACGACCTGCAGGAACCGCTGAGGAAAATCCAGGCATTCGGCGAGCGGCTCAGCTCGAAGTACGGCGATGATCTTCCTGAACGAGGTGCCGATTATCTGGAGCGGATGTGTGATGCCGCGGGGCGTATGAGCCAGTTGATCGACGATCTGCTTGCGTTCTCCCGGGTGACCACCCGGGCGAAGCCCTTTGAGTCCGTCGAACTGGAAGAAATCCTTGAAGCAGTGATCACCGATCTGGAAGTGCGTATTGAGCGTACCGGAGGGCAGGTGGAGGTGGAACAGATGCCGCAGGTTGAGGCCGACCCGACGCAGATGCGACTGCTTTTTCAGAATCTTGTGGGCAATGCTCTGAAGTTTCACCGCGAAGGAGTCCCTCCGCTGGTGCGCGTCGGCTGTGAGTGCAGCGGCGATGGCCCGGAGCAAGTCTGCCGGATCTTCGTGCAGGACAACGGGGTGGGCTTCGATGAGAAATACCTGGACCGAATCTTCAACGTTTTCGAGCGGCTTCACGGCCGTGGCACCTACGAGGGCACCGGGGTGGGCCTGGCGATCTGTCAGAAGATCGTGGACCGCCATGGTGGAGAACTCGACGCCACATCGACTCCGGGCGAAGGCTCCCGGTTTGTGGTCACCCTTCCCCTGAAACAATCTGACCAAACAGAGGACAACGATGAGCAACGGTGAGCCAATCACAATACTGATGGCCGACGATGATCCGGAAGATGTCATGCTTGCGGAGGATGCGCTCGAAGAGGCGCGTCTGGCCAACAACTTCGTGGCCGTGGGCGATGGTGAGGAGTTGTTGGACTATCTACACCGGCGCGGGGAGTACTCCGATCCGGATGATTCACCACGGCCGGGGCTGATTTTGCTTGATTTGAAGATGCCCAGAAAGGATGGGTTCGAGGCGCTCAAAGAGATCAAGGACGACCCGGAGCTACGCCAGATTCCGGTGGTAGTGATGACCAGCTCACGGGCTCAGGAAGACGTGTACAAAAGCTACGATCTCGGCGTGAACAGCTTCATTTCCAAGCCCGTATCCTTCGATGGGCTGGTCGAGGCGATGCAGGTCATCGGTAAGTACTGGTTCGAGATTGTGGATCGACCAGAGGACTAAGATGAGTCACCCTGCCAACTCGAAAACGCTGAATGGGAGGGAGCTGGATAGTGTAGACGTGCTTCTTATCGATGATGATGAAGACGACTACCTGCTCACCCGGGAGTTGTTCGACGACTTCGCTGACGAACGCTATCAACTCGACTGGACCGACGGGTTCGACGACGGGCTCGAAAAGCTGGTTGGAGGCGACTACGACATCTGTTTGCTCGATTATCGTCTGGGGGCACAGGACGGCGTCGAATTGCTCAAGAGAGCTGTTGAGCGCGACAATACGACTCCGGTGGTCATCCTCACCGGCGCCGACGACCGCAGCATCGACCGCGCGGCGATGCGCCACGGTGCCATTGATTATCTGGTCAAATCGGAGATCACTGCGGGACTGCTGGAGCGGACCATTCGCTACTCGCTGGAGCGGCACCGCTTCGCACAACAACAGCGCAAATTGGCCGCCGAAAACGAGCGGTTGTACCAGCAGGCTCAGCAGGCGTTGGAGATGCGCGATGAGATGCATCGCATCGTCGCCCACGACCTGAAAAACCCGCTCAATACGATGGGGCTGGCGCTGCAGTTGATGGAGCGGCACGTCAGAAATGACGCCGATGCCGAACAGTTCTCGCGCCAGTTGGAGACCCAGCGGCTGTGTATCTCGCGGATGAAGCGGCTGATCCAGGATTTGCTCGATGCCGCCCGGATCGAAGATGGACGACTGGAGCTGCAGCGTGTCGCCTTGCGCCCAAACGAGCTGATCGAGCGGGCCCTGGAGGAGCATGAGATAGCGGCGGCCGACGAGTCGGTCGAACTGGTCGGGGATGCCCCTGGAGATTTGCCCTTCATCAATGTGGACGCCCGTCGGATGGCCCAGGTGTTTGCCAATCTGATAAGCAATGCAATCAAGTTCACCGCCCAGGGAGGAACCGTAGAGTTGAGCGCAGAGGTTGCCGGCGATGGTGACATCGTACGATTTTCGGTGAGCGACACCGGCAGGGGGATTGCGGAAGACAAGTTGCCTCATCTATTCGAGCGGTTCTGGCAGGAGGACAGGGAGGAGGCGCGAGGCGCCGGGCTGGGCCTGGCGATTTGCAAGGGATTGGTCGAAGCGCATGGCGGCGAGATCTGGGCCGAAAGCACGCCGGGGGAAGGCTCGACGTTCTCGTTTACGGTTCCCCTGGCAGAGTGATTGCGAGGCTCCGGAGACCTTCCGGAAGCCTTAACACCCACGGTCATTACATCCGGGGGGCGTGGCCCAACGCAGACTGGGCTGGTTTACAAGGTTTTTCGAAGGGGCGTATCTTGTTGGTAATACAGGGGCTTCGGTGTTTCTTGGGGGAGGCTGGATAAGGCAATACGCAAAATCGGGGGTCAAAATCTCGACAATAGATCTGCGGGCCCCGCCGGTGTCTGTCTCAGATACCTGCGGCGGATCTTGTGAGCATCGAACTGACGAACCGAGCCTGAAAAGGCGGTCCCGGTAATTTTAAATCGCGAGCCGGGCCCCTCTGAGGGCAAGAGATCGAGACGCTGATGAACTCAACAGATTCGACAATTTCACCTGCGGCCGGAGCCGGCCTCGCTGTCGGCTACGGGTTTGGGGGGCGTAGTTCGCGTAAGACCTGTACGATTTGGGCTGCAACTACGTCCCCGGCAAGGCGGGACGATCGTGGAGGGGAACCAA
>SKMT01000615.1 GCA_007120915.1 Myxococcales bacterium
ATCGCGCAACTCGTCGGGCCAGTCGATGCTGTAGACGTAAAACCGCTGTGGCCGATCCGGATCCACTCCCCCCCCATACACCCCGGTGAGCATCATATTCGCAAACTGATCCTCCTGGGGATCGGACTCGAAATGCACCGCTCCCTGCTCATTCTCTACCTGCTCCAGCAGTGCGAATCCCACTTCCAGGTCGAGTTCGTAACTGGTTCGATAGGTCATCATACACCTCCCTGTTGTCTCAGAAGCCCTAATCCCCGGTCTGTTTGTACAGCACTTCACTGAAGTGGCTCGGTTTTCACACCGCTTCAGTGATCACACCTGGCGCAATGACAGCACGTCGGCGCGAGGGTCGGCCCTCTCGACGACGACCTCGATTCGCTCCCCTACCGGGGCGTTGCTGCGCAATGTGCACTTCGATCTATAAGCACACTCCGTGAGGAAAACAGCCGCCCGGCTACCTCGGTCGTCATAATGGTCGATCACCACCGCCTCCAACGGCTCGTCACAACGGGACAGATGCTCCACTATCCAGTACCGTTCGCTGGCGCGCTGGGCCTTCGATGCCGCGTCAATTCGGCGCTGCACCCCGGCGAGCACCTCCAGAATGTCATCCTGGTCATAGGGCAGAGGCTCATCGATCAGCGCTGCTTTGACCTGGCGCTGGCACACCAGGTCGGTGTAGCGGCGAATCGGACTCGACACCTGCGCGTAGTTGCTGATGCCCAACCCGAAGTGCTCACCGGGCTGCGTGGAGGTCTCTCCCGGATTCATCCGCCACACCTGCGCGAACGTGCGGGCAATCCCCTCCGGGATCGACTCGATCTCTTCATCTACCAGCGGCTGGTCCGGCTGCGGCTGGGTCCGAAAGATCGCCGGGATCTGATGGCGGGCGCAAAACCGCCCGATCATCTCGTTGTTCACAATCATCAGCTCCCCTACCAGATTCCTCGCCCGGGTGTCCGTGTCGATCACCTCCACGTCCACCTCCGGAGGATCACTGCTGTCGTCCACCTCAATGCTGATGTCGGGAAGATCGAAGTACGCCCCCGCATCTTCGGTGCGGCGGTTGTGGCATTCGTCGGCCACATATGCGAGCCGCCCCACCAGATCGGCGATCCGATCCTCGCCGGTGGACTCCAGCATCTGATCGACCTGACGGTAGCTCAGCCTGCGGTCGACCCGAATCGTCGACGCAAAGATCTCGGTGTCTTCCACCTCCAGATCCTGGTTGAATTTCACCCAGGTCGTCACAGCCGGACGCAGCCGGTCCGGCAGCAGGCTCATCTTCTCTTCGCTCAGCCGCCGCGGAAACATCGGCACCACTCCCCTGGGCAGATACACCGAGGTACCCCGTTTCTGGGCCTCCCGGTCCAACCTGGAGCCAATCTCCACGAACGCCGACGGATCGGTGATGTGCACCGCCAGCTCCCAGCCCCCGTCGATGGTGGGCCGACACGACAGCGCATCGTCCAGATCCCGGGAGCTCGGCGAGTCGATCGTCACCGTGGTCCACCCCGTCATATCCCGACGATACTCTTCAGGCTCCCATCGCTCGTCGGCCAACTTCTCGGCTGCCTTAACCACAGCCGGCGGCATCGTCTCGTCGATGCCCCAGCGATGTTTCGCCAGGTTGTAGTGTGGGCCCCACAGCCCGAGCGCAACCATCAGCTCAAAGGCCTTCTGGTTCATCGGCCCCCCGAACCGCTGATCGGCGGTCTCCATCACATCGTCGAGCCACTGTTTTGCCTCGTCAGCCCGGTGATAATCATCGGACTGCGCGGCGAAATCCTGCAGCGTGTGCACCGCATTTCGAAATCCGTCATCTTCGCTCATCGCCTCGTCCACCCCGGCTCGACGATCCTCCTGGGGTAGCCCCAGAAGCTCACCGAACCGCTCGAGCACCCGGCGGCGCCGCTTCTTCTTTTGTTGCTGCACCTCGTGTTGGCGCCGCAGCATCTCCACCTTCTTTTCGTCACGCGGCTCGAATTGATTGTCCCGGCGGCTCTTGAAGTACACCGGATGCTCCCGAAGCGCTCTAAGCATCCCCAGCACCGTCACACTGCTGTCGTCGGCAAACATCACCTCCGCCAACTCTTCTGCCCCCATCGGTGCTGAGTCGCCGCCGACGAACTCCCACAGCATCTCCAGGTCCACATCTCCCCGGCGCTGTTCCACCGTCGCATCCAGTTTGTTCAACTTATCGCGGGCCGCCTCCGCATCGTCTGCCGGCCCCCTGCCCAGCCTGTAGCTGACCTGCTCGGGAGTAGTGCGCATCTGATCGCCGTCGGCCGTCAGCACTGCCAGTTTGCTGCCAATCGTATCGGTGACAATGGCCAGACGATGTTCATCGCCGTCGTCAAACTCGATGATGGAACCGATCTCGATTTCGATGTCCATGGAATCCCACCGGAAGCAAAAGAAACAGCCGGCGCCGTCGGCGGCACCGGCCGTCGAAACAGTTGTGTCCAACAGCGCTCAGGTCAACGACACCGTCTTCAGATCATCGGCGACCTCCAGGTTCGCCTCCGTCTTCTCACGCACCTCTTCGACCTCCACCCCTTCGGCGATTTCACGCAACACAAGCTGGTTGTCGCCCACGTCAAACACACCCAGATCGGTGATGATCTGATCGACGACATTAACACCGGTCAGAGGCAGCGAACATTCCTTCAGCAGCTTCGGCTTGCCCTTGATGGTGTGCGACATCAACACGATGCACCGGCGCGCTCCCGCCACCAGGTCCATCGCCCCTCCCATCCCTTTGACCATCTTCCCGGGGATCTTCCAGTTGGCGATGTCTCCGTTCTGGCTGACCTGCAACGCTCCCAGAATCGACACATCGATATGACCTCCGCGGATCATCGCGAAGCTGGTCGCACTGTTAAAAAATGCCGAGCCGGCGCGGGTGGTCACCGTCTCCTTGCCGGCGTTGATCAGATCCGGGTCCTCTTCCCCCTCCACGGGATAGGGGCCGATGCCCAGAAGACCATTCTCACTCTGGAGCACCACCTCGATACCGTCGGGGATGTAGTTGGCCACCAGCGTCGGGATGCCGATGCCGAGGTTGACGTAGGCGCCGTCGTCTAGCTCGTTGCTGGCGCGCTGGGCGAGTTGTTCTCTTGAAAGGCTCATGGAAACTCCTCGATCTCAAATATCACGCTACGCTTCGATAACCGGAATGTCGCACCGCACCCGCTCTCAATCTCCGGGCTGGCGGGTGGTGCGCCGTTCGATCCATTTTTCGTAGTTCTCACCCTCCAGAATCCGCTGCACGAATACCCCGGGGGTGTGAACTTCGTCCGGATCGATCTCGCCGGGCTCCACCAGCTCTTCCACCTCCGCGATCGTCGTCTTGCCGGCCATCGCCATGATGGGATTGAAGTTGCGAGCCGTGGCGTGGAACACCAGATTCCCGTGGGTGTCGCCCTTCATCGCTTTTACGATTGCGAAGTCCGCCTCCAGCGCCTGCTCCAGCACGCAGTGCGTGCCGTCAAACTCACGCGTCTCTTTGCCCTCGGCGACTTCCGTGCCATATCCGGTGGGCGTGTAAAACGCCGGAATTCCGGCGCCGGCGGCGCGAATCCGCTCCGCGAGCGTTCCCTGCGGATTCAACTCCACCTCCAACTCTCCGTTGAGAAACTGCTGCTCAAAGTTTTTGTTCTCGCCGACGTAGCTGGAGATCATCTTCCGAATCTGACGATTCTGAAGCAATAGTCCCAACCCATACTCGTCGGTGCCGCAGTTGTTGGAAACCACCGTCAGATCCTCGATACCCTTGTCGGCAATAGCTTTGATCAGGTTCTCGGGATTGCCACACAGCCCGAATCCCCCGCTCATCACCGTCATGCCGTCTTCCAGGTCGAAGATGGCGTCGCTGGCCGTCTCGTAGACCTTATCCATCTATCACTCCTTTTGCTGTTTTTGAGTACCCATCCATCCCGCTCTTCGTTGAGCAGGCACTAACGTAGGTGATTTCTCGTGAAGTTCAACGGGGAAAGTCTCCTCCCTGCTTGCAGCGTCTTTCCAGTGGGCTACGCGGGGGTTGGTTACCGACCTACAGGCGATGCTCAACGCGGCAACGACCCTTCTGGTTTTCATACTTTTTCAAGTATTCTTAAATTTTTCCACCTGTCGTGAAATTAGCGGCTACCGTTCTCAGTTAACGCTGCAACAGACAACGAGAGCTCACCGATTCGGGGGCTCTTCGTTCGTACTTTCTAGCCCCCCTCAGGCGGGGGTGGCTTCACATCGAACAGACGGCGAAGAGTTCGTCACCCCTTTTCCGCTGCGAGTCGAAATGACCGCTGTGGTCGAGGGTGAACTCTGTCTGGCTTTCTCTTTTGCAGCAGTCGAACACCAATTTTCGCAGCAGTGGAAAACAGTCATGATCCGCCGCCACTCCATCGCCCTGGCCGAACGGACCAGACGCCTTCCCGCGGGCACTGTCTCGTTGGCCGGGCTCTATTTCTTGTCGTCAGCCTCCATGTTCTTCTGGGCCTATATGCCGCGTCAGATGACCGCCCTGGGATGGACGGGCGTCCAGATCGGGCTCTTTTTTGCCATCAAAACTCTCAGTCAGGCGGTGGCGATGCCCGCCTGGGGGCGTCTGGCCGACCGGGCCGGAGCGAATCGGTCTTATCTGTTGAAGCTGCAGTATCTCGTCGCCGCCGCAGCTATCGCCGGCCTCTCCTTTGCCACCTCCTGGGTGGTGGGGGTGATTATCGCCATTTTGATCGGGGCCACCGCCCGGTGTGCCCCACCACTGTTGGACAGTATGACCCTGGACACCGTGGGGCTGAGTCGTTTCGGGCGTATCCGGGCCTTCGGAACAGCGGGCTTCGGAATGGTTGCGTTGCTGTTCGGGCTCGTCGGCGCCTCGCTGGGCCCCGGGCTTCTTGCGATGAGTGCTCCGTGGCTGATGATGGGACTGGCGGTGGTATCATTGCCACTGCTGCAGCAGATCTCGTCCACTGATGTCTCCCAGACTCCGGCGCGTCCCAGAACTGCTGGCCATACCCCACAGGTCCGTGTTCTTCTCTGCACCCCCATTGTGCTGGTGGTCTTTCCGGTGGCCGCGCTGTTTGCCGCTACCTTCGTTCCCTACGAGCTGTTTCTGGTCAATCTGGCCGAACAACAGGGCTTTGGCGCCTGGTTGCCCGGAGTAGCAATCTTTGTGGGCGTTGTCGGTGAAATGCTCGGCTTCCTCTTCTTTCGCCGCATCACCACCAAGATTTCGGTGGAACTGATGGTTGGAATCATCGTCGCAATCACCGCGGTGCGGTGGCTGGTGACCGGCACCACCTCCAGTGCTGTGCTGTTCGCCGGCTTACAGATACTGCACGGATTGACCTTCGCCGCCTTCTTTATGGTCATGCTGGAAGTGATGTCCCGTCAGTGGGGAGCAAATCTGGGGGCGACACCCCAGGGGCTGTTGTATCTGTTGGTTTTCACCGCTGGAAACGGAGTAGGGACCCTGGTCGCCGGTATCCTCTACGATCTGGGCGGGGCAGTCACACTGTTTCACTACGCCGGCATCGGCGCCTTTGTGCTCCTTCCCGCGTTGGTGATGGCAATCCGCTTCGCCCGCAAGCATGGTGTACAAATGCGCCCGGCACGCCCACGCCTCGTACAACATCGGCTGGAACCCGCAATCACAGTCGCTCTCAGTTCTTTGCCCGGCTTCAACGACCGCGCCATCCACAGCGATAAGCGGTGACACTACATCGCCCCTTGGGTTGTCCCCCCGCCACCGGTGCCCAATTTGTAAGGGGCCGGTGTAGGTATCGACAATCACCGGCGTCCTCACATCAGTTCGATTCAACCTCACAACCAGCGGGAGGGAACAATTATGACCGAAACGTTTATCGTCGGTGTTGGTGGACTTGGCCGAGAAGTGCTCTGGCTTCTCAGAGAACTGAATCAACAGGGTGAAGGCTACGACATCCAGGGGTTTGTCGATGACGATGAACGCCTGCATGGCCAGACCATCTGCGGCATACCAGTGCTCGGCTCACTCGATCTGCTCGAATCCCATCCCGAAGCCAATGCGGTGCTTGGTGTGGGGCTTCCCGAGGTCAAACAAAAGATCCTGACCCGCCTCATCGATCTGCCGCTGAACTGGCCCACTCTCGTCGCCCCCGACGTGCAGTGCTCCGGCTACGTCGAGATCGGCCAGGGCGCCATCGTATGCTCCGGAAACATCCTGACCACTCAGGTCGACATCGGCGCTTTCTCTCTGATCAATCTCGACTGCACCATCGGCCATGATGTCATTCTTGGAGCCGGCACCACCCTCTCGCCCGGTGTACATCTGTCGGGACAGGTGTCGGTAGGCTCCTTCTGCAACATCGGCACCGGAGCGGTGGCGATTCCCGACATCGACATCGGCGAACACTCCGTGGTGGGCGCCGCAGCGGTGGTCATCGACGATCTGGCTCCCGGGTCCACTGCCGTTGGTAACCCCGCAAAAGTGATCAAACAACGCGAAGTACCGGGCCCCGATGTCAGCCCCCGCGTTCAATAGCTGCCAAGAAATGACGAAAGCCCCGTCTCCCACAAAGGGGAAACGGGGCTTTCGAACAAAAGGTTGGCAGCGACCTACTCTCCCGTAGCGTCTCCGCCACAGTACCATCGGCGCTGGAGAGCTTAACTTCCGA
>SKMT01000601.1 GCA_007120915.1 Myxococcales bacterium
TCGAAGGACTCCTTCATGTCGAGCATCATCGCCCACATCTCGCCTTCCATCTCCAGCCCGAGGCGCTCGAACTGGTCAAGCTTGATCTGCTGGCGCTGGGAGCCGATCGCCTCGATGCCCAGGCTGTTGGCGAGCCGACGGGCCGGGTCAATCGTCAGCACCAGGGTGCGCCGGCCCGCAAGAGCGGCCTGAAGTCCAATGACCGCACTGGTGGTGGTCTTGCCTACCCCCCCGGAGCCCACACAGATCACGATGTCGCGATCTTCGAGCCGCTCGACGAAGGACTGGCGGTCATCAATAGTCATGATGTCCCCGTCGATTCAATGCCGCTGGATTCGATCTTCAGCGCCTGGTGCAGATCCTCGGCAATCTTGTCGATGATCGCGAAGCTCATGCGATCGAAGAAGTAGTGGGGTATCTCAATTAGCGGCCAGTCTCCGTCGGTGCGAAGCCGCTGAAGATAGTCCTGTTGCATGCCCACCCGATCGTTGCGAAACCGCGCCGCCTCCAGAAATCCCGACACCATCGATTCGTCATCTCCCTCTACTTCGTCGCGCGCAACGTCGATCCACTGCGACTGGGTGTCGTCGAACAAGGGACGATAGATCGCATTGGCGACCACGCAGGCCACCGGCAGTTTCATCTCCTCGCGCAACACGTCGCTTAACATCAGGGTTTCATTGACCGGCATATCCTCGGCGAGGGTGACCAGCACAATTCCGGTGCGCGACGGGTCTTGCAGCAGCTCGAGGATCCGTTCAGCTTCGTCGTACATCAGCCCGGAGCTGATGACATCGGTGATAACCGCCGGAATTTTTAAAAAGAAGATTCCGTGGCCCGTCGCCGGCGCATCGACGACCACCTTGTCCCAGACAGGGCGGCCGGTGTCGTCCGTTTCGGTGGCGTGATAGTAGGCTTTGCCCAGCATCACCAGTTCATTCAGCCCCGGGATCACCCGCAGAAAATTGCGCACCACCCGGTTTTCGAAGACCGCTTTGTAGATGAGCTTAATCTTCAGCACCATCAACGCGTATTCTTTCATCGCCTCCCAGGGCGTGACGTTGCTGGCGTACAGATTGTCCTCGATCTCGCGGATCTCAAAATCGATATCCGTAGCTCCAAACAGACTGCTGGCCTTGTACTTGACGTCCAGCTCCAGAAGAAGCGTCTTGTCGCCGCGGCGTGCACAACTGAGGGCAAAAGACGAGGCCATCGTCGTCTTGCCGACGCCGCCTTTGCCCGAAAACAGCACGAAACGGCGATTGTATAGGTCAATGGCGGTCACGGTGTTGCTTGATGGGAAAAGCTGAGGATTCGATGGTGGGATTGTACCTCGCGGAACGTGGCCCGCGGAATGTAGTCAACGCCACCGATGGTCGCAAGTTTGATCGACCGTCGATTTCATTTCACACCTCGAACAGGCACGACCTCACGTCCCCGCGACCCGACCATTCGGCCCGTTGGGTTTTCGAACCGCGGGGTTTTCCGTTGGGTTTTCGAACCGCGGGGTTTTCCGGACGCCCGAATCACGAGGGCAAGCCACGTGGCTGGCTACGTCGGCCTGAACTACGGCCGAATTGCTCGGGAGCACAAGGCATCCCTGCGCGGAGATGATTTCAATGCCTCGGAGCAAGGCCACGACCTCACGACCCACTGTCTGGAATCATCGAACGCCGACTGCGTTGGCCCTTCTGGGTGGTCGACGCTATAAGGGCGAGGCGAACGCCGTATCAAACCGTGGAGTCATCCGTGGCACGCACTGAAGCAGTCCGACAATTTCTCGAAGAGCGGGGCGCTGAGTTCGACGACTCGGGAAGGGTCGCGCATTTCGGCGATCCCGACGACGAGTATCAGCGTATCGCCGACGGTGGGCTGGGCTTAGTAGACCGGGGGCAGCGAGACACCCTGGTGGTTCACGGCCCCGATGCCGTTCCGTGGTTGCAGGGGCTTGTGACCAATGACCTGCACGAGCTGGTTGAGGAGGGCTCGGGCCAGCGCAACGCCGTCATCAACAAGACCGGTCGGTTCGTCTCCGATATGCGTGTGTTGCATATCCCGGAGCTGCTGGTGATTGACCTGGAACCGGGGGTTCTCTCCGGCGGGCTGTACAGCCACCTGCGCGGACAGATTATACGCGAGGAGGTTGAGCTGACCGACCGCTCGGAGCACTCTGCGCGCATCGGAGTGTACGGAACTGCTGCGGCGACAACGCTCGACTCTTTTGCAGATTGGTCTCACCCCATCGCCGAACTGGGGCCGTTTGACGGAACCTGGGCCCGCCGCGGTGGCGTCGATCTGATCGTGCAACGGATGATCTGGAACGAATTGCCCGGCTTCGAACTGCTCTTTGGCGCCGATGCTGCTGTCGATGTACACCAACAACTCGAAGAACACGCTGGCGAGGTCACCTGGTTTGGCAGCAACCTGTTTGAGACGCTTCGCATCGAAGCCGGCGTTCCCCGATTTGGCGTCGAACTCGACGACAAGGTCATCCCCCTGGAGGCGGGGTTTGATGACGCAATCTCATTTGAGAAGGGCTGCTACCTGGGCCAGGAAATTATCGCCCGGCTCGACACCCGCGGAACCCCGGCGAAACTTCTGCGCCGTATCGTGCTTGAGAGCGATGAACCACCGCAGCCAACAGCGTCGATCTATGCCCCGGGAAAGGAAGACGGCCGATCTATCGGTACCCTCAAGAGTGTGGTGTTCTCCCCGAAATTGGGGGCGGCGGTGGGGCTGGGGTTTGTGAAACGCAATCACAACGACGTTGGCGAAACGGTTATTGTCGACGGCATCGAAGGTACGCTAAAGCCGTTGGTCGACATGACTGGTCTGGACTGACAGGGTGAAGAGTTGTCGTTCGCCGTGGCTGTACGACCGCCATCTAGTGAGGATGCCTGCGGTTAACCAGGAAGCGGAGACCTCAAGACCCACGACGCAACACACACGACGCAAGATGCACGACCAAACATTGGCGTAAAGTGGATGATATGGACGATTTGACGGTAGATGAACAACTGCTCTCCGAATACCACGGAGCAGTCCCCAGGCACGTGGCCATCATCATGGACGGCAACGGCCGGTGGGCGAAGCAACGGGGTATGGCCCGGCTGAGAGGCCACCACGCCGGGGCCGATGCCGTCGGCGCTGTCGTCGAATCGTGCCGGTACCTTCAGGTAGAGGTACTGACGCTGTACGCCTTCAGTACCGAAAACTGGCAGCGACCCGACCACGAGGTCTCGGGGCTGATGACGCTGTTCGATGTGTACATCAAGAAGGAACGACGTCGGCTGCTGGACAACGGTATCCGACTGGAGGTCATCGGCGACCGCAGCCAGCTTTCGGACAAACTTCAGCGAGCAATTGCGGAACTGGAAGAGGCAAGCAGTGGCAATGACGATATGTTGCTTCAGGTCGCCGTCAGCTACGGTGGGCGCGAAGAAATCCTGCGGGCAACGCGTCGGGTTGCCGCCCAGGTACAGGCCGGCACACTCGATCCGGAGGAGATCGACGAAGATGTGTTTGAAACCGGTCTGTACACCCGGGGACGCGTAGATCCCGAGCTGGTGATTCGCACCAGCGGCGAACATCGCATCAGCAATTTTTTGTTGTGGCAGATCGCGTACAGTGAACTCTATTTCACAGAGACGCTGTGGCCTGATTTCGATGAGGCGGCGCTGCTGGAAGCGTTCGCCGATTTTGAGCACCGCCAGCGACGGTTCGGGATGACCGGCGACCAGATTGGAGGGGGAGAGGATTCAAACCGTCAGACATCTGATCGGTCATCAGAGCCATCAATACTGGAAATCGTCAGCGACGAGGAAACGGGATAATGCCACAGGATAGCCAACACACAGCAGACGTCCCCGTCGCATTGACCATCGCCGGAAGCGACAGCGGTGGGGGCGCCGGTATTCAGGCCGACCTGAAGACGTTTGCTGCCCACGAAGTGTTCGGCACCAGCGTACTTACCCTGGTGACCGCTCAGAATACCCGGGGGGTTCAGCAGATCTCGGTGCTCTCAGATTCACTGGTTCGCACCCAGTTTGAGTCGGTGGTTCACGACTTCGATCCGCCGGCGGCGAAAACGGGAGCGTTGGGTAACCAGGAAATGATCGAGACTGTCGCCGACATGTTGAACAGGCGCTCCGTAGACCGACTGGTGGTCGATCCGGTGATGATTTCGAAACACGGACAGCCCCTGATGGCCGAAGATGCCTATGCGACGATGCGAGAGTTGATGCTGCCGAACGCGGACGTGGTCACCCCCAATCGTTTCGAGGCGGCGGCGCTGGGCGATGTCCGGAAGGTGGAGACCGTCAACGAGATGAAAGAAGTCGCCCGTCGCATCCACGACTTCGGCGCCGACGCAGTGGTGGTGAAGGGCGGGCATTTCGACAAGATTGCCCGCGATATCTTCTACGATGGCACAGGCTACGTCGAATTCGGTGCCGATCGCGTCGACACAGACCGGCTCCACGGTTCGGGATGCACTTTTTCGGCGGCGATCACCGCCCGGCTGGCCACATCAATGTCGCTGGTCGATGCCATCGGTGATGCCCGCCAGTTTATCACCGGCGCCATCGACAACGCCCTGGATGTGGGAGACGGGGTGGGGCCGGTCAATCCGATGCATCAGTTGTGGAGATGAACCCGTGGTCTGGACGTTAGGCGAGATTGCCGAAATGGCCGAAGGTCGCGTCGAACGCGGTGACCTGACCACACCGATCGACGATATCTCGGTGGATACACGCCAGGTGATGGCGCCGAATACGCTGTTCGTGGCGCTGGAAGGACCCCGGTTTGACGGTCACGATTTCATCGAAGACGCCGCCGCTTCATCGGCTGCCGCGGTGATGGTCGCCGATGGGCAGGCTGTCGGTGACGTCGATCTGGCGGTGATCGTCGTCGACAACACCCTGGAGGCGCTCCAGCAGTTCGCCCGAAACTGGCGGGGCCAGTTGTCGATGCCCGTCGTCGGAATCACTGGTTCCAACGGCAAGACCATCGTCAAAGATATGCTCGCCTCCATTCTGGGCCGGGCAAATACGGTGTACCGCAGCCCGGGCAGCTACAACTCGCAGGTCGGTGTACCCCTGGCGCTTCTTGGAATGCGCAGGGAACACGACCTGGCGATTGTGGAAGCCGGCATCAGCCAGACCGGGGAGATGAGGCGGCTGGAGCGGATGATCCGTCCCACCTGTGGGATCGTCACCAACATCGGGCTCGCCCACGCCGCCGGGCTGGGCGATGAGGAGACTACGGCCGAAGAGAAACGCAAACTGTTCGAGCGCACCGAAGGCCCGGTGGCCGTACCCTGCGACGAACCGCTGCTGAGCGAAGAGATGTTTCACGTGAAACGGATCCCCTTCGCCGGCGCCGACGGTCCCACCCGGCCCGGCCCAGACTGTGCGGTGGCCGTCGACGAGGTGAAATCCCGTGATGGCGGTTTCGATGTTCGACTGCAGCTTCGTTGTGGAGAAGGGGTCGATGTTGCACTGAACGTTCCGGGGCGCCACAACGTCGCCAACGCCGCTGCTGCCGCAGCCATCGCCGCCGAACTCGGCGCCAGCAGTGACGACATCGCCAACGGGCTGGGTGCCTACACACTGGCGAAGATGCGGCTTCAGATGCACACCACCGGTGCTGACGTCACCCTGATTAACGACACCTACAACGCCGATCCCACCAGCATGCGCGCTGCTCTGGGGGTGCTCGAAACTTACGCCGGCCAACAACGAACCATCGCCATTCTGGGCGATATGCTCGATCTGGGCGATCGGGCCCGCCAGGCGCACCGAAGAGTGGGACAACATCTTGCGCGGCTGGATGTAGATCGCCTCTACTGCGTCGGCGAACTCGCTGCTCATATCGGCGAGGCGGTCCGCGAA
This sequence comes from Myxococcales bacterium, assembly GCA_007120915.1. Lineage (GTDB taxonomy): Bacteria > Myxococcota_A > Bradymonadia > Bradymonadales > Bradymonadaceae > SLJM01. Next base: position 5,892 of record SKMT01000601.1, read on the forward strand.
GAGGGGATGGACCCTCAGGCCGTGATTTGTGTGCAGGACTATGAAGCGCTCAATCCACTGCTGGACAAACAGCTTCGACCCGGCGACGTGGTGCTGTTTAAGGCGAGCCGGGCGGTGGGGCTGGAACGGGCGGCGCGGCGGTTGATCGAAAGCGTCGCGCCGACTCGACTGTATGTCGATCTGGAGGCGATCGGCGATAACTTCCACGCCATTCGCCATCATCTGGGCGACGAGGTGAAGGTGATGGCCGTGGTCAAGAGCTTCGGCTACGGCAACGACGCCACCCGTGTCTCACAGACACTGGTACAGCAGGGCGTCGATGCCCTGGCGGTGGCCTACCCCGACGAGGCGATTCCACTTCGAAACCGAGGACTGACCCTGCCGGTGATGGTGATGAACGCCCGCGCCGAGGAGGCGGACAAACTGGTGAAATACCAGTTGCAGCCGCTGGTCTACACTCGAAACGTCGCACGGGCGCTGGCGCGCCAGGCGAAAGCCCGCGCCACGACCGTAGACATTCATCTGGCGGTAGACACCGGGATGCGCCGCGCCGGGCTTCGACCCCACAATGTCGTCAACTTCGCCGAAGAGATCACAAACCTGGATTCACTCCGAATCCAGGGAATCATGACCCACTTCGCTGCCGCCGATGATCCTTGCCAGGATCGATTTACCCGCCGTCAGATCGACCAGTTCGAACATGTAATCGAGCAGCTCCAACAGCGGGGCGTCGATGTGCCAACGGTGCACGCCGCAAACA
>SKMT01000123.1 GCA_007120915.1 Myxococcales bacterium
CAGACGCCATCAAATCGAGATATCCTTATCCTACCCCCACTTCGGCGATATCTGCGAAGATGATGGCAAACCGCACCGCCAGGATCACAATGGCCACCAGTACGATCATCACCAGGATGGTGCGTACCGGTTCGCTGACTGTCGGTTTATCAGGAGGTAGCTGTAGAGAGCACAGCATCGGGGAACCTCTCGGGCTGGGGGTAGCCCGAAAATAGTCACACCAACTGCCCCTTCCAACCCCGCTGCAGCCGGGTGCAGTCACAACTGCCCGTTCCCCTTCTGCTTTGACATCGCTGAACCTTCACACACCAGATCAGTCGTCCTTGCCGAACAACTTGGAGATGAAGCCTTTCTTTTTCTTTTCGGGCTGCGGCACGTCGAACGCCGATACACCACTGGAGGGGGGAGGAAGTTCATCGTCACCGATAAGCTCGTCGAGAATATCCTTCTCTTCTTCCTCTTTGTCCTGCTCTTTCTTGCTCTCCAGTTCCTGCTGAGCACTGGCCAGAAGCGATTCCATGCTGTCATCGGCATCGGGGTCGGGGTCGTCGTCCGCTTCCGACTCCTCCTCTTCTTCGATCCGCCCGCCGCTTAAGTTTAGCGACATCTCCGGTTCGTCCTCGTCTTCATCGTCCATCGCCAGCAATGCCTGGATATCCTCGCTGGAATCACCCTCTGGTTCATCCTGCTGTTGAGGCTCAAGCGCTGGCTCTTCGGCGACCGGTTCTGGCTCTTCGAACTCCGCTGTTGGCTGCGGAGTTTCGGCGACCGGTTCTGGCTCTTCGACCTCCGGCTGGGGCTGCGATGCTTCAGCGACCGGCTCTGGCTCTTCAGCTTCGAAGACCGGTTCTGGCTCTTCAGCTTCGAAGACCGGCTCTGGCTGTTCGGCCTCCGGCTGAGGCTCTTCGGCCTCCTGCTGAGGCTGTTCGGCTTCGGCGACCGGCTCTGGCTGTTCGGCCTCCGGCTGGGGCTGTTCGGCTTCGGCGACCGGTTCTGGCTCTTCGGCTTCGGCGACCGGCTCTGGCTGTTCGGCCTCCTGCTGAGCTTCCACATCACCAAACGGATCGTCGGCCACCTCATCACCGCCACCGCCAAACGGGTCCGCGTCATCGGCATCTCCCCCACCGCCGAAGAGTCCTCCGCCGTCGTCCTCGCCACCACCGCCGAAGACATTGTCAAACATCGCGTCGATCTCGTCGTCGCCCTGAATATCGGCGAACTCTTCCAGCTCCTGGGCGGCCGACTCGTCGATCTCCTCATTTTCGTCGAAGGCCATCACCTTCAGCCCCCCCTCGGTCTCGGTGATCGCCTGGGGACCGGAGTCCTCCTCGGGTTGATCCTGCTCGGGTTGCTCCTCAGAGCTCTCAGGCTGCGGATCCGGTTGAGCATCTGGTTGCTGCTGCGGTGATGCATCGGCATCGGGCTCATCGGTCTGCTCAGCCGGAAACGGTGTCGCAAATTCTTCGTCGTCCTGCTGTTCAGAAGGCGTCGGTCCCGACGCGGCAACTTGCTCTTCGGAGATCGCATCAATCTCTGCGGTCTGCTGCTGTTGACGAGTTTCGGCGTCTTCTTCAGGCTCCGAATCCTGCGCCAGGGCTGCGGCCACCTGCTCGGACTGATCACCGGGGACCGTAGAGCCAGGATCGAGGTCCGCATCCGACTGCTGCGACGACTGCTCGGGCGGAATCTGATCGTATCCCCCGCTGCTGCTGCGCAGATCCTCGGTCTCTTCCGGGGACAACACGCCCGTGTCTCCATCATAATCATCGGACGAACCATCTTCGGTGTCGGGCTGATCGGCTTCCGGAGTGCGCGGCTGTTGAGGCTGTTGTTGCTGCTCTGCTTTATCGGTGGACTTTTTCTCCACGATGCGGTCGACCAACTGCTTGGTGTCGGCACTGAGCTTGGAGAACTTCACCAGCATACCCACCGGTCCGGTGTCGTCCTGGTTCTCCAGCCCCTTGAGCTGACGGACCACCGCCTCCCCCAGCATCGCCGTGGTGCCATCGGCCAACCGGTACTGAAAGCGCACCGTTGTGCCCACCGGTTTCAGTTTGTTCGCTGCCATCGGCACGAACATCCCCCCCCGGGATATGTAACGGCCATATCCCTCGATGAACTCATCGATCGATTCGAACTGCAGCGTCGCGCGTATCGCAGAAAAGTTGGGATCGGACACCTGCTGTTTTCTCCTTCTGACCTTGGCGGCCCCTGCGGGACCTGCCGCCATCAGTACTGATAGATGAATCCGAGCCTCAATCCTTGATTCAGATCGAAGACCTCGGAGTCTTCAAATGACACCGGATGAGCCTCATGACCAAAGGGCTCTCCGGCACCGTCGAAATCACTTCGCATCATCCGGAATGTGTATCCGCCGGACAAAAACCCACCATCCATTACTTCATAGATCGCCCCCAACTCGGCGCCGAAACCATAGCTGAACGACTGCTCGCCGAACAACTCCTCACCGGTGGTAAAAAACGCCAGGGGGGCGATGTCAGCTCCCGCCGTCAGGGCGAGCTCATCGGTCAGAAGTGGAAGCACCAAGCGGGTGCCCAGCACCAGCGAGGCGACGGCTGTGGACGGAACCTCCGGGTTATCTTCCACTGAGAACGCCTCGTATCTTCCGCCGATCCGAAACCGCAACTGACGGTTGTCCTGATCCAGCGGAGAGTCGAGACGATAGACCGCCCCCGCTTCCAGGGTCACATTGTTCACCGATGCATCCTGTTCCTCCGGCTCGTCGCCGGTCTCGTCGACGATCGTCAACCCATACAACCCGTGATTCAGCGAGGCATAAAACCCGGTGTCCGCCATATCGGGATTGTTCATCCCCAGGGGAAATGCCTCCACCTCCAGCTCATAGCCCGGAAACCCTCCCGACTTGTGGGTGTACACTGCCTCTCTGGCTGCTGCCGAAAAATCCTTCTGGAACAGCCGGCCATGTGCCCGCAGCCACAACCAGTCGCGAGACAACATCTCGCGCATCGCCTCTTCGTCCTCCGCAGCCGCCTGACGCATCGCCTCCGGATCCAGCGATCCCGGGTCCACCGCGTCGGCATCGTCATCATCATCGTCGACGTCATCTTGCTGCGCCGGATCCGCCTGCGCCAGCGCCTCGGCGACAATCTGGGGGCGCTCCCCCAGAAACTGCTCCAGCTCCAGCCGGATGATCGCCGCTCCCCCGCGCACCACGGCCCCTTCGGCGTTTCGGTCCGCGAGAAAGTCGTGCTCGCTGCTGGCATCTTCTTCCGTGATAAAATCGACCCGGTACGCCTGATCATCCTCCACTTCGAAATTGATGATCAGACCAATGTTACTCCCGTCCATCACCCAGCTCAGGTCCGACGAATTGTCGAGAATGGTATCCGGATTGAACGCCCTCGATTGGACTTCGTCGATAAAATCGTCGTAGGGCATCAACTCCAGCCCCTCGATATGTGACAGCTCATCGGCGACGATCCGGTTGTCGCCGTCGGGAATGTCCACCACCACCACCCGCAACAGATCGTCGTCATCAGCAAACGCAGACGATCCGCTCAACACCACTGCCGCCGCCACCAACGTCGCTACAATCCAACGTATCTTCAGGTCCACCATGTATTCCTCTAACTCTGCCACCTCTGCTCGCAGCAGCGGTAACACTCACTTCGACGAACCGACCGTAGACGCTGCGAAAACTACCATGATGCTACAGTTTGGTACACTGCTGGGTCGTGATCAGGCGACGTAAGACGGACGATCGTGCTGCTGCGACCCGGTCAGAACCGTTCAATCTCAAATTCGTCGAGGTCAAAGTCGTCATCATCCTTGTTTAGCTTGTCATCCTGCGCCTCAAAGTCTTCCCATTTGCCATCGTCGCCGGATTCCACACCGCTGACGCGCAGCTTGAAATCATCGGGGTTCGACGACTGAATCAGCGCCTCCTCGTAGGTGATCAATCCATTTTGCAACAGCCACATCAGCGACTGATCGAAGGTCTGCATCCCGTAGTTGTCGAATCCTTCGGCGATCTGTTCGGTGAGACTACGCGCGGTGGCCTCCTCCAGGATCATCTCCCGGATTCGGCCCGTGGACACCATCACCTCTACCGCCGGCACACGCCCCTTGCCGTCGGCCCGGGGAACGAGTCGCTGGGAGATCACCCCTTTGAACAAGTTGGCAAACTGGTAACGGGCCTGATCGCGCATATGCGGCGGAAACGCCGTGACCACCCGGTTGACCGCCTCCGCCGCGTCCACGGTGTGCAGCGTCGACAACACCAGGTGGCCCGTCTCCGCGGCGGTCATCGCGATCTCGATGGTCTCCAGATCCCGCATCTCGCCGAGCATGATCACATCCGGATCCTGGCGCAGCGCAGCCTTTAGTGCCCGCGCGTAGTCGTTGGTGTCGTTGCCGATCTCGCGCTGGTTGATGATGCTTCGCTTGTCGCGGATCAGAAATTCGATCGGGTCTTCAATGGTGATGATGTGCGCGGTACGCGTCTGGTTGATGTGGTCGATCATCGAGGCCAGCGTCGTTGACTTACCACTTCCGGTCGCACCGGTGACCAGAATCAGCCCCCGGCGCTCTTCGGCCAACTCCTCGATGACCTCCGGCAGCAACAGCTCTTCCATCGACTCCACTTTGAAGGGAATCACCCGGAACACCAGCCCGATCGAGCCGCGCTGCTGGAACACGTTGACACGAAACCGCCCCACCCCCGGCACTCCGTAGGACAGATCGAGGTCCAGTTTGCGCTCGAACTCCTCGCGCTGATACTTCGTCATGATCGCAGCGGCCATCTTCCCGATCTCCTCGGGATTGAGCCGCCGGCCATCTCTCAGTGGCAGCAGTGAGCCGTCGACCCGAAAAATCGGTGGCAGCCCCGCCTTGATGTGGATGTCACTGGCGTTGCCCTTCACAGCGGTGCGAAGGATCTTGTCCAGATGCTTTTTGGCTTCTTCGCGGCTCGGCGTCTTATTCTTTTTTTTGGAGCTCATGCGTTCAGACTCGCTGTGTGGGCGGGGTGCAACTGCGACGCCAACAACGACCCGCCCCTCCCACGCCGAGTCTGTACGCCACGGAGTTGCAATCTGTGACAAATCCGAATTCGCTGGTTCGGATTGTCGCATGAGCCCTCCCCAAACTCAACTGCGTGATCTACCGCCAGCGTGATCATCGCCCGCAGGTCGGCAACCAATATCGATTCCGCATGTGTAACCAAGAGGAGATAGGGAGATAAGGGGGATTGGGAGATAAGAATCAACATCTCCCAATCTCCATCATCCCCTCTATCTCCTTTTCTTACACTTCGATGGCTTCAGGCGCCGAAAGGCTTACGCCTCGGCCTCCTCGGCATCGGCCTCGTCAGCCCCTTCGACCGCCGGTGGTGCCGGCAGTCCGTAGTGCTCCCGGATCTTGGCCTCGATCTCACCGCGGATTTCCGGGTTCTCCAGCAGAAAATCCTTGGCGTTCTGGCGACCCTGTCCCAGGCGAATATCCTCGCCGTAGCTGTACCAGGAGCCGGCCTTGTCGATCACGCCCAGCTCCGAGCCCAGCTCCACCAGATCGCTCTCCATGCTGATGCCTTCGCCGTACATGATGTCGAACTCTGCCTGGCGAAACGGCGGGGCGACCTTGTTTTTGACCACTTTCACCCGGGTGCGGTTACCGTTGACGTCCGAGCCGTCTTTGATGGCACCGGTGCGACGGATGTCCAGGCGCACCGAGCTGTAGAACTTCAGCGCCCGTCCACCGGAGGTGGTCTCCGGGTTGCCGAACATCACGCCGATCTTCATCCGAATCTGGTTGATGAAAACCACAGTGGTCTCGGACTTCGAGATCGTACCCGCCAGCTTCCGGAGCGCCTGGCTCATCAGCCGCGCCTGCAGTCCCATGTGCGAGTCACCCATCTCTCCTTCGATCTCCGCGCGGGGGGTCAGAGCCGCCACGGAGTCGACCACCAGAATGTCGATGGCGTTCGATCGTACCAGCATGTCCACGATCTCGAGCGCCTGCTCGCCGGTGTCGGGCTGGCTGACGAGCAGCTCCTCGATGTCCACACCCAGATTCCTCGCGTAGCTGACATCCAGAGCGTGTTCCGCGTCGATGAACGCCGCCACACCGCCCGCTTTCTGAGCATTGGCCAGCGCGTGCAGCGCCAGAGTGGTCTTACCCGACGACTCCGGCCCATAAATCTCGACAATTCGGCCCCGCGGATACCCTCCAACGCCGAGCGCGACGTCCAGCGAGATCGAACCGGTGGGAATCGGATCTTCGACCTCGATGGCGTTTTCATCTTCCCCCAGACGCATGATCGCGCCCTTGCCAAATTGCTTCTCGATGGCGTCGACCGTCATGTCGAGCGCCTTCTCTTTGTTATCGTTCTTACCCATCGTTTCTCCTTGATAGTTTCACCCCGCCCACGCCGGGCGCGGCGCGATTCGTTGCGTCGATTCTCACCACCATTTACGCAGTCGACTCCCAACAACTGAATAAACGTATAGTACCCCTCTGTACGACCGTCAACCGACCGATCCCCCAACTCCCTTCGCTTCGCTCCGGTCGGTGGGGGCCTGGTCGCGCTACTCCCGTGGTTTCGCGCATCGCCGATCCCCCAACTCCCTTCGCTTCGCTCCG
>SKMT01000158.1 GCA_007120915.1 Myxococcales bacterium
ATCGTCTTCTTTGTCGAGGTTGCGGTAGTTGCGCTTGTGTTTGACGTAGGGCCCGTAGCGGCCGATGCCAGACTGCACCGGTTTTCCGTCGTCGGGATGCTCGCCGAGTGTTCGAGGCAGATCCAGAAGCTTGACTGCTTCTTCGAGCTCGACTTCCTGGGGCTCTTTGCCCTTGGGCACGGAGGCAGTTTTTGGCTTTTTGTTGTCCTCCGTGCGCTCGCCGAGTTGCAGATAAGGACCGTAGCGTCCATCCATCAGGTAGATTTGCTGACCCGTTTCGGGGTGCTCGCCCAGCGATTCGGGGCCCCGCTCCCGTCTTTCGAGCTGCTCTTCGACCATTTCCATCGTCAAGTCTGCCGGGGGAACGTCTTCGGGGACATCGACGGTTTTGGTTTCACCGTCTCGTTCCAGTTGTACGTAGGGCCCGTAGCGGCCGACCTTCAGCGTCGCCGGGAACTCTTCGAGCTTGACCACCCGAGCGTCGCTGGGATCGATCTTTTCATCGCCTTCGTCGACCTGGTCGGCCAGCGCACCGGTCTCCCGGTAGAACTCGTGCAAATAGTCGACCTTCGAGCCTTTGCCGGCGGCGATGCGATCCAAATCGCTTTCCATTCGGGCAGTAAAGCTGGTGTCGACAAGCTCCGTGAAGTGTTCTTCGAGAAACTCGGTGACCGCAAACGCCATATAGGTCGGGATCAGCGTCTTGCCCTTCTTGCGGGCATAACGGTCGTCGTTGGTGATTTTGTCCATAATCGAGGCGTAGGTGCTGGGTCGGCCCACGCCTTCTTCTTCCAGTACTTTGACCAGCGACGCCTCGGTGAACCGGGCCGGAGGTTTGGTTTCATGCCCGGTGGCTTCCAGCTCCTTGCAGTCGACGATGTCACCGGCTGCTAGTTTGGGGAGCAACCGTTGCTGATCTTCGAGTGCCTGTTTCGGGTCGTCCGCTCCTTCGACGTAGGCACGCATAAACCCAGCGAAGTCGATGCGGTTTCCGTTAGCGCGGAACAGATAGGTGTGTTCGTCGTCGGCCACTTCCAGATCGACGCGGATGCTGGTCTTGCGCGCTTTGGCCATCTGGCTGGCGACGGTGCGTTTCCAGATCAGGTCGTACAGCCGCTGTTTGCGTCCCCGAAGTCCCGATTTTTCGGGGTGCACGAAGTCATCGCCGGTGGGGCGGATTGCTTCGTGTGCCTCCTGGGCGGTGTTAGAGCCGGAGGTGTACTGACGGGGTTTGTCGGCGACATAGTCTTCGCCGTACAGCTTGCCGGCGGCGTTTCGTGCCGCAGTCAGTGCCTGATCGGACAGATTCACCGAATCGGTACGCATGTAGGTGATGAACCCGTCTTCATACAACTTCTGGGCGAGGCTCATGGTCTGCTTGGCGGACATGCCCAGCTTGCGGCTCGCCTCCTGCTGGAGGGTAGAAGTGATGAACGGAGGCTTGGGCTTGCTGGTGTAGGACCGCTCGTTGACGTCGGCGACCTTCCAGGGGCGCTCGTCGAGGTTTTCGACCATCTTGCGGGCCTGCTCTTCTTCGAGAAGCAGGACGTCTTTGCCCTCTTTGATCTTGCCGGTGTTTTCATCGAAGTCCTTGCCGCGGGCGATTCGGGTACCGTCGACGCTTCGAAGCCGGGCATCAAACCCTTCGCCGTCGGCGTCCATCAGGGCGTTGAGATCCCAGTAGCTTCCGATCTTGAACCGTCGTCGCTCTCGCTCCCGCTCCACCAGCAGCCGAACCGCCACCGACTGGACCCGCCCGGCCGACAGGCCGTACTTGATCTTTTTGGCCACCAGCGGGGAGAGGTCGTAGCCGACGAGCCGATCGAGAATTCGCCGTGTCTCCTGGGCTTCCACCAGGTTTTCATCGATCTCCCGGGGGTTCTCCAGCGCCTTTTCGATGGCTGTTCGGGTGATTTCATGGAAGACCATGCGATGGATTTCACAATCCGGCGCCAGCTCTTCGATCAGGTGCCAACTGATCGCCTCGCCCTCCCGGTCTTCGTCTGTGGCCAGGTAGAGCGCTTCGGCGTCGCGCAGCTCCTCTTTGAGTTCCTTCAGCGCTTTCTTGGATCGCTGGTCGTTGACCACGTAGATGGGGCGGAAGTCGTTTTCGGTATCCACCCCGAACTTCGCCCAGGGCTTGTCGCGGTACTTCTTGGGCAGTTGCTTTGCGTTTTTCGGCAGGTCACGCACGTGGCCCAGCGAGGCACGCACCCGGAAGTCGCCGGGCAAATATTTTTCGATAGTGCTGGCCTTGGAGGGTGACTCGACGATCACGAGTTTGGACATGGTCATTTCCGACACGTTGGCAGTGAAAATGGTTCAAAGAGCCGAGAAGGGATGTCTACAGTAGATGTCGACCCGGCTGTGCGGGAAGTCAACTACTGCAGACCCCGAAAATTCCGGGGGGCCACTACATAGGGAAGTGTTGGCGGGTTTGTCCAGCACCGGTTCAACCGTCGCTGTCATCGGGCCCCGGTTCGTCGGGGGGATCGTCATCACCGCCGGAGGCGAAGGGATCCTGTCCGGACTGCATCATCCGATAAAATTCTTTCATCCGCTCTTCGATCTCTTCGCCGGAGAGGTTCGAAAAATCCATCTGCTCCAGGTCTTCGGGATCGATGTCTCCCAGCAGTTCCGGGGGCAGATTTTCCATAATTTTGGGGGCATTCTTGAAGGCCATCTCAAAGATCGGTTTGAGGGGGCCTCGAATATTTCCGGAGTCATCAAAGATCTGACCGAGCATGTCCATGGGGTTCATGCCCATGCCGAAGCCACCGTCTTCACCGCCGCCGAAGGCGCTAGCGAACGCCGAGGGATCGAATCCACCGTCGGCGGCCTCTTCGCGCAGCATCTCGAGCAGTTCGGGGTCGAATCCTCCGGGGGCGCCCTCGACGAGATCGTGGGCCGGCCCCAGCAAAAACATCGGCAACTCTGCAGGCGCCTGGCTGGCGCGCTCGAAATCCTCGCGTGCCTCGTCGGTGTGACCCGACATCTGATGGGCAGCCGCCCGCACCAGATAGCCGTCGGAGAGGCTGGGATCGAGCAGCACGGCCCGTTCGGCGGCCTTTTCGGCCAGGCGCAGATTCCCCTCGGTCAGTTGCACGTGGGCAAGCTGCACGAAGGCGAATGCCTCGTCGGGAAACAGGTTGGAAGCCCTGATGGCGTCGGCGCGAGCCTCCTTGTTGTTGCCGGACAACAGATGCAGGTGGCTTCGCAGCAGGATCGCTTCCAGGATAAACTCTTCGTCTTCGTCCACAGCAGCAGAAACGACCTGCAGCGCCGGTTGAACCTCACCCTTTGCCAGACGAAGCCGGGCGAGCGTCAACGCGTACTCCGGGTCCTGTGGCTGAAGCTCATACGCTTCTTCCAGATCACGGGTGGCGGCGTCCAGATCACCTTTGTGCATGTGAATTTCACCGCGAATCTGCAGCAAATCCGGATCGTCGCGGTGCTCTTTGAGCCCGCGGGTGATGTCGGCCTGGGCGGCGTCGAATTCGTCCAGCTCCATCAACACCAGGGCTCGACCGGTCAGGAGAGTGACGTCGTCGGGGTCATGGCCCAGCGCCCTGTCAAAGTGCTCCTTTGCCGTGGAGATTTTGTCGAGGTGGTAGCTCGCCCAGCCCGCCAGTGACCAGACCGCCGGGCTGTCAACACCCAACCGCAGCGCCTCTTCGGCGTCGGCCAGTGCCTGGCGACCCTCGTCGAGATCCAGATAGCACTCCCCGCGACGCACCAGCACCCGCCCCTTCAGCGGGGCGGACTGGTCGTGGTCGCCCATCGTTTCCAGCGCCGCGTTCAGCCGCCGGATCGCCTGGCGTAAAGCACCGCCTTCGACCAGCGGTTGGACCTCGGCGTCGAGCCGGCGGTACATCTGGCGCTGTTCGTCGCTGAACACGTCGTCGTTTTGGTTGGTCTGTTCCATGGTGGTGATACTCAGCCTTCGAGCAGTTTGTCGAACAGCTCTCGGATCGGAGGTTCGCCGCGGAAGCCCCGGACCACATCCTGAACTTCGTCACCCTTCAGCCCCACTACCAGCGGAATGGAGCGAGCGTTGAAGGCTTCGGCGAGCTTCGGCTCTTCGTCGATGTTGATCTTGCCGACCTTGATGTCGCCTTCGTACTCCTCGGCGAGCTTGTCGAGCACCGGCGACAGCGCCTTGCAGGGGCCGCACCAGGGGGCCCACAGATCGACGACGACCGGCAGATCGGCGTTGGTGACTTCCTGTTCGAAATTGTCTTCGGTGATGGTGATGGTACTCACGAGTTACTCCTTGCAGTACAGGGGAATGATTCGGCAGCCTCCTCAATGCATAAACCGGCACCGGCGGTCGCTATTTCAGGACCACCGGCAGGATCCGGGGGCTGCGGAGGGCAAACGTTAAGCACGGATCGACGGATGTCAGGGAGCCGACGGTTCGGTCAGCTCCAATTCTCAATGGTCTCGCGCACATGGGCGAGGAATCGGTCCGCCGTGGCACCGTCGATGCTTCGATGGTCGAAGGAGAGACAGAAAATGGCGGTGGGACGCACCATGATCGCACCGGTGTCCTGGTCGACGGCAACCCGCTTTTTGATAGCACCGGCCGACACGATCGCTGTCTGGGGCTGATTAATGATGGGCACGCCGAACTCGGGTCCGAAGATCCCGTGGTTAGACAGGGTGAAGGTGCCCCCCTGCACTTCCGAGGGATCAAGGCGTTTGTTGCGCGCTCGTTCGGCCAGATCACCGATACGGCGGGCCAGCCCGAGCAGGTTGAGCTCGTCGGCGTTTTCGATGACCGGCACGATCAGCGAGCCATCCAACGCGACGGCGACGCCGATGTTGATGTTGCCGCGGTAGACCAGATCGTCGCCGTCGATGGAGGCGTTGACCACCGGAAACTCTCTGAGGGCATCGGCGAGCGCTTTGATCATAAAGGGGGTGTAGGTCAGCTTCACGCCCCGCTCGGCGAACTCACCTTTGAGCTTCTGGCGGGCGTCGACGACGTTCGAGAAGTCGATCTCATGCACCGTATGAGCGTGAGCGCTGGTGGCGCGCGATCGGATCATATGCTCGGCGATCGCCTGGCGCTGCTGGCTCATCGGCTCGACGCGGTCGCGCTCGCCAATGTTGATGTCGGGCTGCTCGATGTCGCGCGCCGGCTGCCGGGCGGCGGCGGGCCGGCGGTCGTGGCCGTTGGTTTGCTGCGGTTGTTTGTGGCGTCCATCTTCGATGTAGCTGAGGATGTCCTCTTTGGTGACCCGACCGGACAGGCCACTTCCGGGGATCGGCGACAGATCATCGATGTCGTGTTCCCGGGCGATCCGGCGTACCAGCGGGGTTGAACGGGTGCGACGAAGCTCGGCGCGGGAGGGAAATTCACCGCCGCTACGGGCGGCGAGCCCGCCGGAGGAGCCACCGGTTCCCACCGAGGAGGCGGGGCGAGCGGCCTGACCGGTGTCACCGTTGGTCTTCGGCGTCTCGTCGGGCTCTCCGGTCTGTTCGGCGTCGTCTTCATCTGACGGCGCTTCGGCGACCTCGCCCTCTTCGGCTTCCTTGTCGAGCACGGCGACGACAGTGTCGACGGCGGCGGTCTCACCGACCTCCACACGCTTCTCGACGAGCACGCCCTCTTCGGGGCTCGGAACTTCGGCGTCCACTTTGTCGGTGGTGATCTCGAACAGCGGCTCGTTGCGCTCGACGTAGTCGCCGGGCTCCTTGAGCCATTTGGTCACCGTTCCTTCGGTGACCGATTCTCCCATCTGGGGCATCACGACTTCGCTTCGCATCGTTGGTTCCTCGTGTTGGGTTCAGCAGCAGCCTGTGTGACGAAAAGGGGCGGAGCTTAAATGTGAATCGGGTGACCCAGTGCGGCGTGAGCAGCTTCGCCCACCGCCTCCGACAGCGTCGGGTGGGGGTGGATGGTATGGATCAGCTCGGCGACCGTCGACTCCAATTCCATCGCCAGGGTCCCCTCGGTGATCAACTCCGTGGCTTTGGCGCCGATGATGTGCACGCCCAGCACCTCGTCGTACTTCGTTTCGCTGACAATTTTGACGAAGCCCTCGGTCTTGTTGAGGATCGCCGCCTTGCCGATGGCGCTGAACGGAAATTTGCCGGTCTGCACGTCGTAGCCGCGTTCTTCGGCCTGCTGCTCGGTCAGCCCCACGGAGGCGACTTCGGGGTCGCAGTAGGTGCACATGGGCACCAGATCGTAGTTGATGGGCCGGGGGTTTTGCTCGGCGATATGATCGACCGCCAGGATACCTTCGTGGCTCGCCAGGTGGGCCAGCCAGATCGATCCGGTGATGTCGCCGATGGCGTAGATGCCCTCTTCGCCGGTGCGCATCATTTCGTCGACTTCGATGGTGGCGTCGTCGTTGACCTGAACATCGAAATCTTCAGCGCCGATGTCGTCGGTCTGGGGTTGGCGGCCGGCGGCGACGAGCAGGTGGCTCGCCTCCAGGGTCTCGGAGGACGTTTCATCGTCACCGCTCGACTCAACAACCAGCTTCACACCGTCATCGTCGGCCTGCACGTCCGTGACCTTCGAGGAGACCATCACGTTCATGCCCTGGCGCTCAAAGCAACTCTGAGCTTCCTCGGAGACCTCCCGGTCTTCTCCCGGCAGCACC
>SKMT01000722.1 GCA_007120915.1 Myxococcales bacterium
GAAGAGACGATGGAGACCTATCTGGATTCTCTGGGGAATGCCTGGTTGTCCGGAGGGCTGGGCGGAGTCCCCGGGAGATAGTAAATGGGAGCACTCCACATTGTCGTATACGCCGAAGGGGCTGCAGAACGGCTTGCTGGCCGGTCGAGTGCTCGGCTCCCGACCGCCCCCGGTCATCCGTTACAGGAAGACGAGCACGGACCGGCGCATATTTTGGTCAAACGTGCCCTCGCCGAGGTTTGTGAACGCCCGCCCCAGTCGTTGACATTCGATGCTCCGTTGAGATGGCGCGGGCGTCAGCCAAAGGGCAGCGACCTGCTTAATGAACGAACACTGAAGATGCTGCTGCGATGGCCAAGACCAACACTGGCTCCAGATCTGGCGGTGGTTCTCATCGATTGTGACGGGGAGAAAGACCGCAAACAGCGACTGGAAGAAGTCATAGCCGCTCCCAGCCGGGCTACTCAGCACGTCGTGGCCATGAGTATTCAGGAATTCGAGGCGTGGCTGATCGCCGATATCCAGACGGTCAACGATGTCCTCGAGACGACAATCGACGAACCAGCCAATCCGGAGAACATGCAGCCAGGGGACGCCAAAGAAGCATTTCTTCGCTGGTGCAATCACGAAGCGGACAATATCGACGAGAATGATGCGCGCTGTGACATCGTGCGAAATCTAGATTTCGATACGTTAAGCCGGCGTTGCAGTGCCTTCGAAACGTTTCTGTCGGACATAAGAGAGGCGAGCGAACAGCTTGATTGACCGGCTCCCCTCTATCCCCCCTATCTCCCAATCCCCTCTTGGTTACACCGGCAGGCTCGACAAGGGTTCGTTGAGCCCAGGGTGAACAACTCGCGGATTGGCATCTCCGAAAAAATTTAGATCGTTTTTGCTCCAGCCTCGTTGGGAACGAGTACGCCGCCTGGTTTGGCGGCCAGGTCGCCGATTACCTGTTTCCCGACGAGGTTCACGATGAATGCGAAGACTGCCGCGTTTCGAAATCGCCCTTCCATCCCACCTGCCGTCGTCGCCGCGGCCGTCGCGTTGACGGTGTCGCTCGGCGCTGTCGCCGACGCCCAGGCGTCGGACTACGTCTGTAAGTCGCCGATTGAAGGTACCGACGCAGTCCACGAGCGGTTCGACGACTACTACGACTGTGTCGAGCCGGTGGTCGACGAATGGTTGAAGCAGCATCCCACGGAAGTACAGCGGCTTCAGCGCCACTACGAGCTGTGGGAGTTCAGCCGCGATCATGATCTTCGCGACAGTGACGCCGCCGGGCGGTTCGTCGCCGAAAACCCCGTCGATTTCACAGAGCGCGACGTCGAGTTGTCCAACGGGCAGATCGAAGCCGATGCGCCTGATACCGCCGGTACTGCGCCCGGCGTCGATGGAGCGTTCCAGCGGTTTTTCGTCGACCGTGCGGCGGCGCGGATGTTTCTGACCACCGACACGGAGGGGCTGGTCTCCTTTGACGCCAGCGAGCGCTACGACTTCGAGTTCGAGGGGGCTGTCGGCGAAGCCGGTGCCACCGACTTTTACGTCATCGACGAGAAGACAGCGGTCGTCGAAGAGCCCAACTCCGCGGGAAATGCCCGGGACCTGGTGGTGCTCGACATCTCGGATCGGTCTCAGCCGCAGGAGGTGCGCCGGCTGCACAGCGTGCTCCCCGAGCTTGAGGGGACCAGCGTCAGCATTCGCAGCGTTCCCGATCGACCGCCGACGTTCGACGAGTACCGGGCGATCCGCCAGGGGCATTTCCGGGTCAGCGACTGCGGCAACCCGCCGAGCGTGACGACCTACCACAACCAGCACTGCCGACCCGACGGAGATTGCTTTCTGGTGGAGAGGCACTCGGAACCGACGGACAATGCCATCTGTGAGCGAGCGGAGAACCGAGCGCAGATCACCCACCGCCGGGCCGCTCCGCGACAGCGGCCGCAGCCGCGAGAGCAGGTCATCGGGCGCGGCGGTCGGGCATCCCCGGACGGCGCGGCGCCTCAACCCCGGCCGGAGCCACAACGACAGGCGGAGCCCCAGTTGGACCTGCACGATGACGGTGGAGCCGTCGATATGCTCGGTGGCGAAGCTGCTCCCGCTGCGGAACCTGTCGCAGAAGCCGAAGAAGTCGAAGAGTCGACCCCCGAAAGCGTCGAGGGCGGCGACGGCGGAGCCGGGTCGCTCAGCCAGATGATGGTCCACGACTCCCTTCTGTTCGTGCTTACCGCCGACGAGGGCGAGGAGACCGGCTGGTTGAGCACCTTCGATATCAGCGACCCGCGACAGCCCCAGCCGATGCACATGATTGGGCTGGACAACGGCCCGGAAGCGGTGCAGGCGCACGAAGAGCTGCTTCTGGTCGCCGGTCGCGACGCCCTTCTGGTCGCCTCCGTCGCCGTCGACGACGGTCCCCGGCTGCTCGGCGAGCGTCGTCAGCGCTGCCCCGTCAATTTCGACCCCGTAGTCATGGAGGGGTCGACGGCCTACCGCACGGTGATCATCGAGGACCGGCGTACCCGCTGCACGTCGCGCCTGGAGGTCATCGACCTGAAGAAGCCCCACGAACCACAGTTGAAGACAACCGAGCGGATTCAACGGCCCCGAGGGCTGGCGGTGCTGGGCGACCGGCTCTTCGTCGCCGACGAGCCGGAAGGCGTGCGCATGTACGACATCACCGAGCGCAGCGCTCCGAAACACCGGCACACCTGGCAGATGCCGGGCGTCAAAGACCTGGTGATCAGCGACTTCGATCTGTATGCGATGACGCCAGACCAGGTCAGCGCCTTCTACGTAGCGCCGTTGTTTGAGAAGGGCGTCGACCCCGCGCGGGCTGCCGATGACATCACCGGGCAGCCGGCGGTGGTGCGGGGGGATTGATTCCACGCCGAAGAGTACTACATTCGCATCGGCTCACAGCTTCTGCCCGGGGTTCGCTCCCGGGCAGAAGCGTATCTGCGAACCTCAACCACGGAGTGACATCATGCCTGAAGAAGTGCTGTTTAAGATGGAGCGCAAGTTCGACCGCGCCGAAATCGCAGACTATCTGCGACAGGTCGCCGATTCCCTGGAAGAAGGGGGACCGATCAGCCTGAAAGCCGGCGATCAGTCCGTGGAGATGGATCCCCCGGGGCGGCCGACCTTCGAGATCAAAGCCGAGCGCGAAGGCCCCACGGATGGTCCCAAAGAGCTGAGCATCGAATTCGAGCTGGAGTGGGACGAAGCCGACTCCGGGAAGGAAGACGGAGGCGGTGGGCTGGAGATTGGATGACGGCGCGCCGTTGCGCCCGCCGATGCGATGACAGCCACGCTTTGTCGCTACGCTCCTCGCGAGGCCTGGGGATGTCATCGGCTCCAACGAGGCACTGGATAGCTTTGCGATGGTACCGACTGCTTAGAACTCGCCGACAGTAAACGCCTCGCCGACGACCTCGTAGCTGTCGTTTTGCCCGTCCGGGTCAAACAGCGGATCCGGTTCGCTGATGCCCTCTTCGTCGGTGCGCCACAGCCCTTCGACGCGGAATCGAAGTTCGTCGTCTTCGTCGAACGACCGGGGTTCGTAGGCGGGGTGGAACCGGGCGGTCCACTGGTCGTCGCCGTCGTGGAGCAGATGGATTGACCGGCCCGGCCCGGTGGTAAATTCCTGCCAGTCGTCGCCGTCTCGACGCTCAAGTGTTACCTGTGGCGGGGGGAGATCGTTGGTGGCGCCGTGCCAGGTGAAGCCCACCGCGGAGTCGGTGGCGACCCGGTCGTCGATGTCGTCGGCGGCGATGTAGAACGGCTCGTCGACAATCTCGCCGACCACATCTTCGTCACCCGCCGGGATCTGGCGTTCGATCTCGGGGACCACCTCATCGAGCCCGCGGAAAAACTCCATCAGCTCTTCGACACCCTCAAGATCGTCGTCGAGCCACTCCGGGTAGTCGAATTCGGCGCGGGGCCCGCCCATCATCTCCTCGACGAGTTGGACAAGTGCGGAGGCGAGATGGTCGGCGCTGTCCGGTCCGTGAGGGGTCATCTCCTGGCGGTAGTGCTCCCGGTTTTCGTACTCCCAGCGGGTGACCACGTAGCCGATGTAGCCGTTGACCATGCTGGTCACAATCGGGATCGGCGCTCCGTCGTCGGGGTCGACCTGGTTGGTCGAAAAGTTGTCTTCGACCCGGTCGGCAACCCACTCCGGATTGTCGGGCCACACATAGCCCTGGTAGACCTCGCCGTCTTCGTCGTTGACCCGGCTTTTGATGTTCCAGGACAGGTCGGTGGTGATTTCGGCGGGAAGGCCCATCAGCAGTACGTCGCCCATTCGAATCGCCTGAAGCCGCACCAACGACGAGGCGTGCAACACCCGGGGGGTGACCAGACGCATCCCCTCCAGGTAGGCAGAAGTGGGAATCCGATAGTCCTCGGTGCCGGGGATGTCCCGGGAGATGTTGCGCAGCTTCGGCTCCGTCTCAGGCTCCACATCTTCGAGCAGTTCGTCGAACGCCTCTTCCAGATCGGCGGCGAGGATGGTGCTGAGCTGATGGAGCGCATCGAAGCTGTCGCGCCAGAAGTCGTGATCGGGGTTGTTGCGGCCCCGATCCGGTTCGATGTCGCCGAGCGCGCCGGGCAGCCACATCGCCGGCACACCGGTGCTGTCGCGAAAGTGCTTTTCGGCGTGGGCGGGAAACTCGGCGCTGATCAGCCCGTGGCCGCTGGGCAACGTCTCCGGGTGCATGCCCAGCGAAAACACCAGCGCAATCGGTTCGTGTGGCTCGTCGGCCTCGTCGAAGTACAGCAGGTCCAGATCGTCGTCGAAGTGGTCGTAGGGGTAGCCCACGTCGAGTTCTTCGCCGTCGTATTCGGTGGAGGCGGGGCCAATGATGTTGAACTGCACCGCGTCGTAGGAGGTGCGCATGGTGCGCAGTCTGGCCTCCCGACGGTCGTCGTAGGCCTCTTCGATGGCCTCGGCAATTCCGTGGGTCAGATAGACGAAATGACGGGGGTCGAACCCGTCGGCGAGCGACCAGATGCCCGGCGCCGGCGAGGAGGGCTGGGCGACCGAGTGGTTGTGCGTGCCCGCCAGAAAGATGTCGTCGCGGCCGATGCCCGTGGTCTCTTCGACCAGCTCGGCAACTCGCTTCTGGATGTAGTCGTGCATCACGTAGATGTCCGCGCGCACCACGGCGACCTTCAACTCGCCGCGCTGGATGACCGTCACCTTCACGTCCGGGGGCTGCTCGACGCCGTCGCCGGGCTCAAACCAGTTGTTGTACACCCCGGGCTCGGTCTCCTCGGTGCCTTCTTCGAGAAGGTCCATCGCCCATTCGGTGGCCTCATCGAACATCTCTTCCGGTTCGGGCTCGGCGGGGTCGACGTCCTGGACGATGGGCAGCAGGGTGGCGATGGTATTGAGGAAATCGGTCTCCATCCCGTCGGCGCCGTCCGTTCCAACCTGCCCCGGTTTCGCCCCGGCGCGCCAGGGGATTTCCACGCGTGAATAGCCGACCTCAAGAGGGCCTGTTGCAATGTCGTAGCGGGGACCCGCATCCGGCGTTTCTTCGACATCATCGATTTCGATGGAGGTGTCCGGTTCGGCGTCGACGTCGTCGTCGCAGCCACTCACGAAGATGAGCAGACCGAAGCTGACCAGTAAGAACGAAAAAATACGAGTAGACATGGCAATCTCCGGCTTGTGATGACGTTCCGGCGGGATGCTCAATAGATTAACCCGGAACCCTGAGACAGAGGCCGTCGTGGCAATACTTGTCGGCCTCCACGCAGTCCTCGTGGACCTCGCATGGGCAGTCGATGACGAGGCTGCGGTCGTTGTTGGTTTCGTCGCATTCGGGATGGGCGCCCTGTCCGGTTCCGTCGTCGTCAGCCCGGGCGCTCACTTCGATGGTGTCGCCGGTTCCCGGCGAAATGGGCGCGTCTTCCCACTGATACTCCAGCGTCTCTTTGGCTCCCGGTGCCAGCTCTTCGGTGGTCGTGAGCACCACGACCAACTCGTCGTCTTCATCGTCGTCCTCCAGAAACACGGCGACGTTCAGCCCCGAAGGCACCGCCCGGCTTCCCTCGTTGGCGACGGTCACCTCCAGTTTGACTCCCTCTTCGGTGGGACAGTCTGCCTCCATATTCGTCACGGTCAGATCGGGGGCGTAGAACAGCCCCTCGCCCTGGACGTTCTGGCGGTAGTTGTTGAGATGATCGACGGTCCAGTTTTCTACGCGACCGCTGGGGATGGCGCCGGGGTTGTTGGTGGTGCCCGGGCAGAGCGAATCGTCGAGTCCGTCGCAGACGTTGGTCACGCTGTAGGGGTGTTGGTTCCAGATGGGACGGCTCGACACCCAGCGGTTGTCTTTGTCCCGAACCACGCGAATACCCCGGCTGGGCCCGCCCAGTTCGTCAAAATCATCCCACCGGTCGCGACAGGTCTCCGTGAGGCTGGTGTTGACGTCATTGGCCACGAGCACGATGTCGGTGTGGTAGTCACCGTCGACATCGGCGATCACGGGAAGCTCTTCGAGCGTCCAGGTGGTGTTGGCGATTTTGAAGAGTTCTTCGGTGGACTGGTCGCCCGTGCCGGCGCCGTCGTACACGCGCAAGAAGCATTCGTCGGCATACACCGCTTC
>SKMT01000528.1 GCA_007120915.1 Myxococcales bacterium
AGGTCGCCGCCGAACTCGGCGAACAGGACCCCAGCTTCGCGGGGATGGACAACAAAAATGTGATCGCCCTGATCGCCTACCTGCAGCGGCTGGGCACCGACATCGAGTCGGGTGACTAGATCGTCGGTGGTGGGTGGTCGGTGGTGGGTGGTCGGAAAAGACCCCCGCTGAGGTCAATAGCTGAACCGACCACCCAACACCAACCACCGAACACCCAACACCCAACACCCAACACCGACCACCCAACACCTAACACCCAACACCCGTTATGGAACGAGAAGTTGTCGACAACGCCGATTTGGCCCACTTCGCCGAGATTGGACTGGTGATCTTCGTGATCGTCTTCGTGCTGATTCTGGTGCGGGTGGTGTTTATGAAGAAGGACTACTCCGAAGAAATGAAACAAAAGCCCCTGGATGACGGTGTCAGCCGGGAGAGGGGCGACCGGAAGGAGGCTGAAGCATGAGTAGTGAAGAGCCGACGGATTCCCGCTATCCCGACCAGTTGATCGAGGGGCATGACTACGACGGGATCAAAGAGTACGACAACCCGATGCCCGGGTGGTGGCTGTGGCTGTTTTACGCCACCATCGCCTGGTCGGTATTCTATATCGCCGCGCTGGGTGTTGGCTGGATCGATGACTACGACGCCCAGCTTGAACGAGGCAAAGAGCGCATCGCCGAGAAGCAAGCCGCCGCCGCAGAGGATGCGGTCGCCTGGTCTGAGGAGGACCTGGAGGCGAAGCTCGACGACGCCGACGCGATGGCGAAAGGCGAAGAGATCTACCAGGGCACCTGCGCAGCCTGTCACGGCGCCGACGGCGAGGGCGGGATCGGAAGCGCCTTCAACGACGGCCAGTGGATTCACGGCGACGACATGGTCAGCCACTTCGAGATCACCCGCGACGGTATCGGCGACGTCGGGATGCCGGCGCACGCCGGGCAGTTCAGCGACGATGAGATCGCCGCTGTCACCGCCTTCATTCACACCCTCGACTAGCTATTCGGCGCGGCTTCGGCCGCGTCGCACGCCGGGGTTGCGGCCTTAGGAGAGGACGCAACCCCGGCTATTCCTGAGGATTGGTGAACGCCGAGTTTGCACAACCTCCATCTATACCCCGGAGAATTAATGAACGCCGAGTTTGCACAACCGCCATCTATTTGAGGCGCCTGAACTACGGCTAACTAAGATTTGTGGGGAGCTTCGACTGGCCCCCATCAACCACCAGAACCCAGCGCCCAGAGCTCAGAGCCCAGCGCCCAGAGCCTAGAACCCAGCGCCCAGCGCCTAGAACCCAGCATGTCCGACGCAATCCCTACATCTCCCGAGGAAGTGCTGGCGACGCTCGATCTGTCGGGCAATCGCAAGTGGGTGTATCCCACCACCAGCCAGGGGCGCTTCTGGAAGGCACGGATGGCGATCGGCTGGACGTTGATCGCCATCTTCGTGGCCCTTCCATGGATTGAGATCAACCACCGGCCAGCGGTGTTTCTCGATGTGGCCAGCAGGGAGTTCGTCTTCTTCGGGCTGGTGCTGCATCCGACGGACATGGTGTTGTTGACGTTGTTCTTGCTCACCGTGGTGCTGCTGGTGTTTTTTGTCACCGCCTTGTTCGGGCGCATCTGGTGTGGCTGGTCCTGCCCCCAGACCGTGTATCTGGATTTTGTGTACCGCCCCGTTGAGCGACTGCTGGAGGGAAAAGCCACCAAGAGGCGACGACTCGATGAGGGCCCCTGGGACTTCAACAAGATCTGGAGAAAATCGGCAAAGTACAGCATCTTTCTGGTCATCTCCCTGTTTCTGGCGCACACGTTCGTGGCCTATTTTGCGGGCTGGCAGAACCTGCTGGAGTGGATGGGCCAATCGCCGCTGGATGCCCCCGGGTATTTCGCGATGATGGCGATCACCACGGGGCTGATCCTTTTTGATTTTGGGTATTTCCGCGAGCAGATGTGCTCGTTGGCCTGTCCCTACGCCCGGCTGCAGTCAGTGCTGATGGACGAGGATTCACTGATCACCAGCTACGACCCGTCGCGCGGCGAGCCCCGAGGAACCTACCGGGACCGCAAGCAATCCGACGGGGTGCTTGAGCTGGACGGCGAACAGGTCGAATTCGGCGACTGCATCGACTGCGGCGCCTGCGTTCGCACCTGTCCGATGGGCATCGACATCCGCGACGGGCTGCAGATGGAGTGCATCGGCTGCAGCGCCTGTGTCGACGCCTGCGACGAGATCATGGAGTCCATCGACAAGCCCCGGGGGCTGATCCGCTACACCTCCCAGAACGCCATCGAAGGCGAAGAGACGAAGGTCGCCCGCCCACGGGTACTTCTGTACGGTATACTGTTGTTGGTCGCGTTGACCGCGCTGACGGGGATGATCGTCACCCGCGGGGATCTGGAGGTCGACATCAGCCGGGCCTCCGGGACCACCTACAGCACCACCACCGACGGCGAGATCACAAACCGGCTGTCGATGCGGCTTCGAAACCGCACCGCCGAACCGGCTCAGTTCCGGTTTGAGCCGGTCGATCTGGACGGAGTGAGAGTGCGCATCGTCGGCGACGAAGTGCCGGTGCTTCAACCGGGCGAGTTGGAGCACTTCGACGTCTGGGTGGTCACCCCCCCCGACGAGATGCCCCCCGGCGGCACGGTCGGCCAGTTTCACCTGAAGCTCGACGACGATGTCGTTGAAACCAAGGACGTCCGGTTACTCGGCCCGCGATCTTAGGGAATTCTATGAGCGTCATTGCGGAGTTCTATGAACGTCGAGATTGCACAACCGCCATCTATTTGAGGCGCCTGAACTACGGCTAACTAAGATTTGTGGGGAGCTTCGATTGCCCCGCAGTGATTCCCGACCCAACACCAACCACCGAACACCTAACACCCAGAGCCCAGCACCCAGAGCCCAGCACCCAGAGCCTAGAACCCAGAGCCTATCATGCTACGCATTCCACCTAATTACTTCTGGCCCGGTTTCGTCATCGCGCTGTTGTGTCTGTCGATCACGATGAGCTTCGGCGGGCTGTACTTCGCCACCTCCGACGGAGGCCCGCAGGTAGTGCCCGACTACTACGAAAAGTCGGTGAATTACGACGACGAGTACCAGGCCCGCCAACAGGCACTGGAACTCGGCTGGGAGATCGACGTGTCACTCAACGGCTCTTACGGGGAGCTGGCCGTCGTCGACGCCGAAGGCGAGCCGGTCGACGGCGCCGAAGGCACCCTGACGTTTCGCCGCCCCGACCTCGCCGAGTCATTGGGTGACGTCGAACTCGCGGAGTCCGATGATGATGGTGTGTATCGCTTCGACGATGCCACGGAACGGCCCGGGTGGTGGGACTTGAATCTGGAGCTGGAACGCGGTGACGAGCGATACGTCGACTCGGTACGGATTTCGGTGGACGGATGAGCCTTCAGACCTGCAGCCACTGCGGCCTTCGGTTCCGGGGCCGGGACAACCCACCGGAAACGGAGCCGGTGTTTTGCTGCGCCGGCTGCGAGGCGGTGTACTACGCGCTGCACGATTCGGGGCTCGACGAGTTTTACGACCGCCGTGAAAGCTGGTCTGTCGACGAACCCCGGCCCGTCGAGCAGCCGGGAGTCAACGACGACGAGGTGTCGCTGTTCGACAGCCCGGCCTTTCTCAATGAGCAGGCCACCCGCCTCGACGACGGCACCATGAAGGTGCAACTGCATCTGGAAGGGGTGCACTGTGCCGGGTGTATCTGGCTGGTGGAGCGGATGCCCCGGCTGGTCGACGGGGTGATCGAGGCGCGCCTGGAGCTAACACGGGCGCGAATCACCATCCGCTGGAACCCTCAGCGCATACTGCTGTCCGAGATTGCCACCTGGCTGGGTCAGTTTGGATTCACCCCCCATCCCATTCGGTCGCACTCCGTGAAAAGCCGCTCGAAGGCGGGGCGGCGGATGTTGATGCGGGTGGGCATCTGCTGGGCGGTGGCGGTGAACGTGATGCTGCTGACCATCGCCCACTACGCGGGGCTGGACGCCGCCGCGGATAGCGGGCTGTACTACACGGTGCTGTACACCACCTTTGCGCTCAGCGTGGTGTCGCTGGTGGTGGGCGCGACGGTGTTCTTCCGGCGCGCAATTGCGAACCTGAAGATGGGCAAATTGTCGATGGACGTGCCGATTTCGCTCGGCATTGCCGTGGGCTGGGGCCACTCCACCTGGGCGACGTTTACCGGCAGCGGGGAGGTGTGGTTCGACTCCATCGTCATTTTGACGGCGGCGCTTCTGACGGCGCGCTATCTGCAGATACGGGGCAACAGCATGGCCGCCGACGCGGCGGATCGGCTGGTGTCCCTTTTGCCGCAGACCGCGCGGCGCATCGTCGAAGACACCGGCGAGATACAGACGGTACCGGCGGACACCCTCGAGGTAGGCGACCGCATCCGGGTGCTCGCCGGCGATGTGCTGCCGGCAGACGGTCGGGTCATCGACGGGTCCGGACAGGTGTCGCGGGCGGTGCTGACCGGAGAGAGTGACACCACCCCGGTGGGCGTGGACGACGTGGTGGAGGCGGGCACCAGAAATGTCGCCGGCCCGCTGGTGGTGCAGGTCACCGCCACCGGCGATGCCACCCGGGTGGGTCGGCTGATGGAGTGGGTCGACTCCGAGATCGCCGACCGGGCGCCGGTGGTCCAGCTTGCGGACCGGCTCAGCGGGGTCTTCGTCGCCGTCGTGCTAGCAGCGGCGGTAGCCACGGCGGTTGCCTGGGGGTTTATCGACTCGTCGCGGGCGGTGGCAAATGTGGTCGCCCTGCTGGTGATCGCCTGCCCCTGCGCGCTGGGGATGGCCACTCCGCTGGCGCTGACCGTCGGCGCCGGCCAGGCGGCCTCCCGGGGCATTCACGTCAAGCGCGACGACGTGATGGAGTCGCTCAACGGGGTCACCGACGTGATCTTCGATAAGACGGGCACGCTCACCTACGGGCGCCCCGACGTCGTAGAGGTGTTTGGCAACACCGAAGCGGCCACCCTGGGCTGTCAGTTGGAGCGCCACTCCAACCACCCGCTGGCGTCGGCGCTGCTTCGATGGTCGCGAGACCACGGTGTCGCACCGACTCCCCAACACTCTTCGGCTATCGACGATGTGGAGGAAGTGGCCGGGGCGGGCATCCGCGGGATCGTCGACGGCCGTGAGATCGCCGTGGGGCGGCTCTCCTGGTTTTGTGACGTCCCCGACTCGCTTCGCCAGGATGCGCGCCGAACCACCGCCCGCGGGTTCACCCCGGTGGGCGTGGCTGTGGACGGTACGGTACAGGCCGTCATCGCCGTCGGTGACGAACTGCGCGAAGAGACCCCGCGAATCCTCAACGAGCTGCGCTCACGGGGAGTTCGAATCCACCTGGTCTCCGGCGATCACCCTCAGGTCGTCGCCACCGTGGCAGAACAGCTCCACATCGATCCGGAGTACGTCTTCGGCGGCGCCACACCGGAACAGAAGCTCGAGTACGTCGAGCAGTTGCGCAACGACACCGACGCCAAAACGGTGGCGATGGTCGGTGACGGGGTCAACGATGCGGCCGCTTTGCAGGCCGCCGACATCGGCATCGCCGTACACGGCGGCACCGAAGCGAGCCTGGCCAGCGCCGACGTCTTCATGGGCAAACAGGGTGTGGAGCCGGTGGCCGAACTTCTGGCCGGCTGCCGCCGCACCATGCATGTGGTACGGCGCAACCTGGCCGGCTCCGGGCTGTATAACCTGTTCGGGATCTCGCTTGCCGCCATGGGCTATATTACTCCGCTTCTGGCGGCGATCCTGATGCCCGTCAGCTCGCTGGCGGTGGTCGGTTCGTCGCTTATACAGAACTCCTTTCGCTCCGAAGCCCCCGCGGCAACGGACTCTATTTCGACCACGGAGGTGACAGCATGAGTGTGCTCTATTTGTTGGTACCGCTGGCACTTCTACTCGCCGCCTGCGCCGTCGCCACCTTCCTTTGGGCCGTGCGCGACGGGCAGTTCGACGACCTAGATACACCGGCGGTCCGAGTGCTGTTCGACGACGAAGAGTGACCGTCACCGGTCACTCCGCCATCTCGGCGCTGACCCCCTCGACGACCTTCTGCAACAGAGCAAGCTGAGCTCCCGCCCGTTTGGTGAACACGTCGTGTTCTTCCGGGGGCTTCTCGGGGTCGTAACCCTCGTCGAAGATCGCCCGCAGAAGTTTCGCTCCCTCCGGTACTTTCCCGGCGATCACAAGACACTCCGCCAGGTTCACCAGGGCGTTGCGGTTGTTCGCGTCCAGATCCACGGCTGTCTGAAGCGCCTGAAGCGCCGGAACCAGCCGGTCTTCCCGCCGGTGAATCACGCCCAGAAGAGCGTGGTACTGGGAGACCTGAGGGCGCATCTTAATCAGCTTCTCACAGAGCTGTCGCGCCCGCTCCAGCCGGCCTTCGGAGTAGAACTTGCGGGCCTGTTCTTCCACAGCCAGCACCACCGTGTCGGGAGTAGAGCGCCAGGCCCGTTCGTCGTCGGTCAATCCATTCTGCTCAGTCATTTCGTTCTCCATGGT
Organism: Myxococcales bacterium; assembly: GCA_007120915.1. Classification (GTDB taxonomy): domain Bacteria; phylum Myxococcota_A; class Bradymonadia; order Bradymonadales; family Bradymonadaceae; genus SLJM01. Next base: position 6,543 of record SKMT01000528.1, read on the forward strand.
TTGCGTTGAAACACCAAAACTGTCGTCGATTTGCAATCAGCACCGCAC
>SKMT01000056.1 GCA_007120915.1 Myxococcales bacterium
CCCATTCGTCGGCTCCCGATTCGTACCACTTCGGTGAGGTAAACAGGCAGTTGGAGTAGGTCTCCCCAGGGTTGGCATCGGTGGGAAACTGGCGCTCCATCCCCTCGGCGACGGTGTCGGATTCAGTGGCACAGCCCGCCGTTGCGGCGAGTGCAAACAGCATGATTGGCAGCAGCGAAACTCGCGAGAAGAATCGGTACATCGAAGGTACTCCCGGGCGTCGATGGCGTGGTCACAAACCGAGGGACGGCGCATTGTAGGCGCAACGGCGGGCCGGGGCCAGCGGTCGTGGGTGCTGGGGTCGTTGGGAGTCTTACTCCCAGCTTAGCCGTGGACGTTCCAGATCGGCGTCGTAGGTCCAGGGGTGGGAGGAGCCGAAATCCCAGCCGGCGTCGGTAAACTCATTGGGCGTGGGCTCGTCGAACTCGGCGGGGGTCAGTGCCTTCAGGTCTTCGTCGTCTGCCTGCCCGACACTGACGCCGTCGGGGTGCCCGTCGGCGTTCCAGAAGCTGGCATACACCTCTGCGCTTGCGTTCGACATGTCGGTGACCAGTTCCCCGGCGAATCCTGCGTCTCGCTGGTTGCCCTCGACCTCGCCGTAGCTGAAGGCGTTGGAAGTCGTGGACGTGGACGTGGCGACGCCGATCAGCCCTCCCACCTGCCGGTTGCCCTCCACGTCGCCGATGGCATAGCTGTCGGTGATCTCTGCGTAGGCTCTTCCCACAAGACCCCCGACGGCATCACCGCTGCTGGTGACGTCGCCGTGGGCTGCGCTCTCGGTGATCTCCGAGGAGCTGGTGGCCACGCCGACGAGCCCGCCGCCGGCGTAGGGGATCCCGCCATCATCGCCGGTTTCCCCCGATGCGTTGATATCTCCCGTGGCCCGCGAGCGCTCGATGGTGCCGGTGTTGCGCCCGATAAGCCCCCCGGCGTTTTCCAACTCTGTGCCGGTGAGCCCGGGGAAGGTGTCGGTGTGGTCGATGTTGCAGTTGGAACTGGAGTCGGAGACATCTCCGGTGTTGTATCCGATCAGCCCGCCGACGTCTTGTTTCGCCTCGATATCAGCGGTGGTGAAGCAGGCAACATCGACATTGTGGACATTGCCGTGATTGGTGCCGGCGAGAGGACCGACGAAGTCGATGCCGCCGACGAAGGAGACCTGGATGGTAAGATCGGTGACCGTTGCCTGCGCGCTGATGGTGTCAAACAGGCCGCGATCGCTTTGGCTGCCGATGTCCTGAGCAAAGTTTTCGATGGCGAATCCATTCCCGTCGAGTTCGCCGGTAAATGGGTCGCTGCTGGTGCCGATGGTGTCAAATTCGATGGTGGAGCCGGTGCCACTGACACCGCTCAGGTCGTTCAGGTTGATGTCGTCGGTCAGCACGAAATGGGAGTTGAGTTCGTCGCGAATTCGGTCGAACTGCTCGGCGCCGCAGATCTGATAGGGGGTAAGGGAGGTGCCATCGCCTCCACCGAAGGGCTCGGCGTCGGGGTCGCACTGACATTGGCCGCCCACGCAGATGTTGCCCGCTGCGCATGCATTGCCGCATTCGCCACAGTGATCGGTATTGTTGTCGGTGTTGGCGCAGACCCCCAGATCGGGGCAGGCCGTCAGTTCGGGGTCGTCGCACTGATGGATGCAGTCGCCGCCGTCGCACTGCGCTGTTGCCTCCGTGATCTGGGATGCGCAGGACCGATCACACTCACCGCAGTGGTTGTTGTTGGAGTCGGTGTTCACACAGGAGCCATCGCAGTTTGTCTGCTCGTCGGTACACCCATCGGTGCAGATGCCATCGGAACAGACCGCGTCGTCCTCACATACGGTACCGCATCCGCCGCAATGGGCGGGGTTGGCGTTCAGGTTGACGCACTCCTCGCCGCATTGTTCGTATTCTTCGGGACAGATGCAGTCGCGTTCCAGACAGTACTCTCCGGGCGCACAGGGGCTGTTGCAGCCGCCGCAGTGTTGGGTATCGGTGTCGGTGTTGACGCAGGCATTCTCTTCCTCGCAGTACTCGAACGCCTCACTGATGCATTCGAACTCACAGCTTCCCGAGATGCAGGATGCCGAGGCGTTGTCCACCTCCGTTGAGCAGGAGTTGTCGCACTCGCCGCAGTGGTTTAAGTGGTTGTCGGTATCGACACAAAGGGGTGGGTCCCCGCAGATCTGTCCGGGCGAACAGGTCTCGGTGCAACTGCCGCCGTCGCAGACCGCGACAGCATCGTCGATCTCGGTGGTGCATGCTTTGTTGCACTCGCCACAGTGGTCCTCGTTGTCCGAAAGGGTGACACACTGCCCCCCGCAGACGGTCTCGCCCTCCTCACAGGCCGGTGGCTCGTCGTTGTTGTTGTCATCTTCTTGCGAGAAGCCCAGCTCATCGAGGTCGTGAAACAGCCCGCAGGAGATACCGAAGAAGAGGGCTGCAGCCACAGCGAGGGCGTACAGAAGAGGTGTTGTTGAGGGGAAACGCATCGGACGCTCCAGAGGCTGCGTCAGTTCAAATGGCTGGGCTGCCGTCGCCGGTCAGGAAAGATGCCGGGGAAGGAAGCGGACAGTGCAGTGAGTATACGCCCGACGCAAACGTAGTTCTAGCGGAACATCAGTAGCGTGGGGTCGTGAGGTCGTGAGGTCGTGTGCCACGAAGGGTCAATTGAAACTCCCCAGAAATCTTAGATAGTCGGAGGCGTAGTTCAGCCGGAGACGCCCCTAATAGATGGCGGTGGCATAAGCACGGAGGTCGTGGGTCCGACCACAGGAGGTTCGTTCGCCCATGCGTAGCCCCCACCGACCGGAGCGAAGCGAAGGGAGTTGGGGGTCGGAGGTCCAAATTGCCACCGGAGTGTTGAATCCACCTCCGAGCAATTCGGCCGTAGTTCAGGCCGACGTAGACAGCCACGTGGCTTGCCCTCGTGATTCGGACGTCCGGAAAACCCGAGGGTTGGAAAACGCCCGGGGATCGGAGCCTCAGCTCAGCGCTGCCGGCCCAGAAACACACCGACCAGAATCAACGGCCCGCCTACAAACAACATCTGCGGGGGGGCCTCAGCGATGGTCAGCCAGGCGATAATGGCGGCGACCGGCGGGATCAGAAGCAGCAGTTGAGCGACATGATTGGCGGGAAGCGCCGCCAGGGCGATGGAGCTGAGCCAGTAGCCCAGCCCGATGGGGATGATGCCCAGATAGGCCAGTACCAGCCACCCGGAGATCTCCAGGTTCGCCGAGGCGGAGACGGTCCAGGGGATGTGCAACAGGAAGGGCAGAGCGCCGATGATGGCGCCGTAGGCGGCGACTTCGATCGCCCGGTAACGCTTAAGCAAGTCCTTGCAGATCACGATGTTGGCCCCGGCGCACATCGCCGCGGCGAGCACAAACCAGGTGCCGATGCGCAGGTTGGTGTCGCCGGTGGAGAAATCGAGGCTCATCAGCCCCACGCCCACGACTGCCAAAAGCATTCCTCCCCAGTTTTTCAGCGTCAATCGCTCGTCGAGAAACCGCCAGGCCAGAAGGGCGGCCCAGATGGGGATGGTGGAGATGACGAAGCTGGCCTGCCCGGCGGTGATCGTCTCCGTGCCGACGTTCAGCAGGTAGTGGTAGATCGAAAACCCAAAAAGGGAGGCGGCGAGTAGCTTCGGCCAGTCTTCGCGGTCGGGAACCCGGGTGTTCATCACCACCAGCACAGCGATCATGAACCCGGCGGCGATAAAGAGTCTGAGCGCCGTCATGGTCATCGAGTCGACCTGACGAAGCACGTAGCGCAGCCCGGCGAACGCCGACGCCCAGATGACGATGGTGAACATCATCAAGGCGTAGGCGGTGCGCGGGGTGACCGGAGCGGGGTTGTTCATCGAGGCCGGGGAGGCGACGGATCGTCAGATGATCGGGCAGATATTGTTATCACTGATGCAACTGCCGTTGCAGCAGTACTGGTCAGGCGAACAGGTGTTGCCACAGGAGCCGCAGTTGTCGTCGTCCGAATTGAGGTTGACGCACTCGTCGTTGCAGGTGTCGGGGTAATTGTCGTTGCATTCGCACACGGGGATCACCGTCTGTCCCTGAGTGGTACACTCTTCGGTTTCGGCATCACAACATCCGGCTGTGGAGCAATACTCGGTACCGTCGTCGCAGGCACAACTGCCGTCTTCGCAGGGGCCGCGATCACCACAGGCATTGTCGCAATTTCCGCAGTGGTCGTCGTCGGTGCTCAGGTCCACGCATTCGCCGTCGCAGTTGGTGTAGCCGGAGGCGCATACGCAGTTGCCACCGGCGCAGGTTTCGCCGTCATCACAGGCGTCGCCGCATCCGCCACAGTGGTTGTCGTCGCTGTCGGTGTCGACACAGCTTCCGTCGCAGTCGGTTTCGTCGTCCTCGCAGTCGGGGACACATTGACCGTCGGAGCACAACTCGCCGTCGGCACAGTCGTCGCCGCACCCACCGCAGTGATCGGAGTCGGTGTTCGTGTCGACACATTCATCATCGCAGCGGGTTCGATCGCCCTGGCAGGAGAAGTCACAGTCGCCGTCCACGCAAATCGCAGTGGCGTTGTCGGGGGCGGGGCAGTCCTGGTCGCATCCGTCGCAGTGATCGGGGTCGCTGTCAAAATCGACGCACTCCTCGCCGCACAGATCGTAGCCGTCGAAACACTCCAGCAGACAGGAGCCGTCGTCACACCCGGCAGCGCCGAAGTTGGAGTCGGGACAGCTCTGTTGACATTCGTCACAGTGGTCGGGATCCGAGTCCAGATCCACGCATTCACCGTCACAGTCGGTGTAGCCGTCGTCGCACTCGTAGTCACATTCTCCGCTGTCGCAGATCGCCGAAGCGTTGATGGGAGCATCACACTGGATGTCGCATCCGCCGCAGAAGTTGGGGTCGGAGTCGGTGTCGACACATTGCTCACCGCACAGTTCTTCGTCGCCATCACACTGCTGGGCGCCATCGTTGTCCTCGGGGTCCTCATCACCTCCACAGCCGATGGCAAGTGAACCAAACAGCAGCGTCAGTGCTGCCAGCAGTACCAACAGTCCGGTGCGGGATGGGCGGGCAGAAGCGGTCAATTGTTGCGAGGGAAATCTCATCGTCAGGCACCCTGATTTTTGCGGAGAAAGAAAATCACGCCCACAAAGGCTAGACCACCAGTGGCCGGGATTCAAAGTAACCGATTGTAATTGTGGCTAATCGCGTTTGACTGTGGACTCGGCGTTGGATTCCAGCTCGGCGGCCAGTCGCACTGTGAAGGTGGTGCCCTCGCCGGTGTCTTCGAGCAGCATCTCCGAGTAGCCGATCACAGCGTTGAGAGGGGCGAAGCTGATGGCTCACATCGGCGAGAAATCGGCTTTTGGCGCGGAGGCCGTTGCCGATTCGCTGCTGCTATTGTGGATACCGGTCAATTCTGTTAGTCGTAAAAACCCTTAAGCACAACCGGGCGGGACGGTGGTTCGAAATTGGTGTGGGCAAATCTCCACAAGGTGGACAAATGAAGTGTCTGATACGGTGCAGTGTATGGGTCGTGGTGTTGGCGATGGTCGCCATGGGGTGCAGTTGCGGCGAGGATCAGCGGGGAACCGAAACGGGGGACAACGCCCAGGAAAACCGGCAGGTCAATGACGACGAAAATGTCAACCAGGATCAAAACGTCAACGACGATGACAGCGATCCTCAGCTCGAAGTAAGCGGCGAAGAGAATCTGTCCTGGGAGCTGGAGTTCGAGTCCAGTGACAGCGCCCAGTTCGAGGTGTCCAACGTCGGCGGGGGGACCCTCGAATTTGAGATCGAATCTTTTCACTGGTTGGACCTCGATCCGGTGGAGGGGGAGGCAAGTGCCGGTGAAACAGTGGTCATCGAGGCGGAAGTCAGTTGTGAGAAGGGCGAGGATATCGAACGGTTCGCTGCGGTGGAGATCACCTCCAACGGAGGAGATTATGAATTTGAATCCGATCTGTACTGCGGGGAGCTGCCCCCGGGACTGCTTCAGGTAAACGTCGACGGGCTGTCCGACGGTGTGGACCACGATATCGACGCCGTCGCCGAGTTGGATGGAGCGTCGGTGGCCGTTCCCCAGGACGGTGAGATTACGCTGGAGCCCGGAGACTACGAAGTGATTCCCAATCCCGTAGCAGAGGAGGGGGTCGAATATCAGGCCGATCCGGTGGACGCAGAGATGATAGGCGGGGAGACCACGGAGGTCGACATCGACTACGAGGCGATTCCCGCCGAGCTGCCGGTGGTCATCAGCGGATTGCCCGATGGGGTCGACGCCGATGTAGAGCTGGTGGGACAGCAGGAGACGGTGGACGTGACCGAATCGGAGACGGTGGAGCTGATCCCCGGAGAATACGACGTGCAGGTCGGTGAGGTTACCGTTGGCGACAAAAGCTACGCGGTCACTGAAGATGTGGTGGATACGGTTACCGTCGAAAGTGGGCCCAACGGGGAGCTGGAGATCGAGTACGAGTTGGTGCTGGCCGAGCTGGAGGTCGAAATTGCCGGGCAGCTCGATGGCAACGATGCCGACGTCCAGCTCAGCGGACCCGACGGGTTTTCGGCGTCTGTGACAGATTCGGAGAGTTTCGATGATCTGGAGCCCGGCGAA
>SKMT01000122.1 GCA_007120915.1 Myxococcales bacterium
CTTTACACACCAACACTATCATTATGGTTTGACATCCATGACCACTTCGTGGCACGTATCTACACGTGTATGAACATAAACTGCACCCACCTTTTGCCCTCTCTGCGAAGGAACAGCGCCATGGACGTCGACTTTTCGAACGAACTCGAAGACTTCAAAAACGCACTGAAAGAAAAACGTGAACTGCTCGAAGAGTTAAAACAAAAACGGGACGCCCACAGCAAACAGACGCGCAGAGCTCGCCAGGCCCTCGAAGATCTGCGTGCTATCTTGCGCGGCGAAACCCCTCCCTCCCAGCGAGATACGGCAGAGCAAGTTGACGGCATCTCCCGTGTTCCTCGCGATGAAGACACCAAACGCCCCCCTCGTGGTGCACGACGCAAACAGATCGAAGAGATCTGCGAGAAACTCGGCGCCGGCGGCGAAGAGTTTCGCACCGCCGATGTGCTCAACATCCTGCGCAAAGTCGAGGGCGACGATGAGGGCAAAATCTCTCCAGGAATGCGAAGCTATACCTATACGCTGATGAACACCCTTGAAGACGACGGGTTTGTAAACAGAATCGGGCGTGGCTTGTGGGAACTGACCTGATGTTCTCCGCTTCGTCCCGACCCATCAACTGTCCATTCTCTTGTTGTGAGGCCACACCGTGACACAGAGCGAAGAAATGTTGGAAAAAGCCATCGAAAAAGCAGAACAAAAGCTAGAGCAACTCGAAGAGGAGCAGCGCGAACTCAACGCACAGATCGAGAAGACAAAAAACGAGATCAGCGGCCTGGAAAAGGCGATCAAACGATTCGGAGACCTCGACGCTTCGCTCTGATCCGCCGCAAAGCCCCCAGCAAATCGTGCCTACACTTCGCAAACGCCTGCTGGTTGACCAGTGGGTGATCATCTCCTCTCAGCGCGCATCGCGCCCCCGGCAACTCCGACTGGGCCGGCGTCCCGCTGACGGGCGTTGCCCATTCTGCCCCGGCGACACTGCCATCACCCCGCCTCCCATCGACCACTGGCAGTCTCCGGCGTTTCCCGATGACCCCTGGGGGGTGCAGGTGGTACCCAACAAGTATCCCTCGCTGCTCGACGGCGCTGGCAGCGGCGATGAGATGCCCGACACCGCGGTGGACGGTCTGTATCAGTCCCAGCCCGGCTTCGGTGCTCACGAAGTCTTCATCGAGGCACCACAACATCACTGCGACTGGGCATCGCTTCCGCCCCGCCATATTGCGGTCATCTTCGAGGCGTGGCGCCAGCGCATCGATGCGGTGTCGAGCACCGACCAGCCCGCCTGCGCGATCTGCTTCAAAAACCACGGCGCCACCGCCGGGGCGACGCTCGAACACGTCCACAGCCAACTGATGGCCCCTCCCCTGGTGGTACCTCAGCTTCGCGATGAACTAAGGGGCGCCCGCCTCTTCTACGAAGAACATCACTGTTGTGCACTCTGTGAGATGCTGCAGCACGAACGCGGCAGTGGCGAACGCATCATCGCCGAAAACGCTTCTGCCACCGCTGTCGCCCCCTTCGGGTCGCGGATGCCCTACGAAGCCTGGATTCTTCCCCGCGACCATCAGGATGACTTCCGCCGAGCCACCGCTTCTCAGCTCCGGGATCTCGCCACATTGACTCTCCAGGTTCTCGCCGCCTACGACCAGCTTTTCGAGCCTCTCTGCTACAATCTGATCCTTCATACGGTCCCCTTTGATCTCGCGGGCGAACCGTATTATCACTGGCACCTGGAAATGCTCCCCCGATCCGGCCAGATCGCCGGGCTGGAACTGGGTTCGGACCTGTTCGTCCACGCCACCGCCTCGGAAGTGGCCGCCCAGCAGCTTCGCCAACGGATCGGATCCCCCGGCTGAACCGCCGGTGGTTGCCCCTCCAAATTCTCCCAACGGACTTACGCATGGATTTGTCGCGCTACATTATCACCCAGGATGCTTCTGAGCTGGTCGCCGAAAAGCGACTGACCATTGTCTTCGGCTCCGCCGAAGTCGCTCCCTTCTCCAAGACAGGGGGGCTCGCCGACGTGGCAGCAAGCCTGCCGACGGCCCTGGCCCAGCGGGGCCACAACGTCGTCGTCTTCACTCCCCTGTACGGTCACCTCGACCCCCATCAGATGCGCATGAGCCGGCGGCTGAAGCCACTGGAAGTCCCCCGCCAGGCCAAGACCCAGGACAAGGTCGAAGCCACCCTCTGGGAGACCCGGCTCAGCCACGGCGTTCAGGTCTGCTTCGTGCAGGCCGACGACTACTTCGGGCGCGAAGGCCTCTACGGATACGACGATCAGAGCTTCGAGGACAACGCCGATCGCTTCTCGTTCTTCGGGCGCGCCATCGTCGAATTCACCCGCCGCCATGCATTGCCGGTGGACGTGATGCACTGCAATGACTGGCACACCGGGCTCGCTCCCGTGTACGCCAGCCACTATTACGCCGATGAATTCGCCGACATCACCACCATGCTCACCATTCACAATCTGGCGTATCAGGGCAAATTTACTCCCGACGATTTCCAGTTTACGGGCCTGCCCAAGTCCTTCGCCGACACATCGAAGGTCTTCGACGCCAACGGCGATCTGAACTTTCTGAAAAGCGGCATCCAGTATGCCGACCGCATCACCACCGTCAGCCCCGGCTATGCCGACGAGATTCAGACCGCCGAGCGTGGTGAAGCTCTCCACGAGTTGCTCAGCGAGCGCTCCGGCGATCTCGAAGGCATCACCAACGGCGCCGACTACAATGTCTGGTCCCCTGATGTCGACCGCCACATTGAGGTGCAATACGACGTGGAATCGCTCAACGGAAAGCGCCGCAACAAAGCGGACCTGCAACACCGCATGGGCCTTCCCATCCGTCCCACTCTTCCGATGGTCGGCGTGATCAGCCGGCTGACCGAACAGAAGGGCATCGACGTACTCATTCCCACGGTGCGAACCCTGCTGTCCGACGTCAAAAGCGACCGCGACGGCTTCCAACTCGTCGTGCTCGGCGAAGGAAACAAGGAGTATCGGGATCAGCTCCAGCAGTTGCAGCAGGACTTTCCCAACCGCGTGGCCTTCCATCACGGCCACAGCGAGCCGCTGGCACATCGCATTCAGGCCGGCGCCGACATTCTCGCCGTGCCCAGCCGCTACGAACCCTGCGGGCTCACTCAGATTTATGCGATGCGCTACGGCACCGTCCCCGTCGTTCATGCAACCGGAGGGCTCGCTGACACCGTCTCCGATCTGCGCGACGACCCGGACACCGGTACAGGCTTTGTGTTCAACGAACTGACCGAAGATGCCTTCGCCGGCGCCCTTGAGCGCGCATGCGCCGCCTACCGCAACTACCGACGGTGGCGCCCACTGATGGTCCGGGCGATGAACCGCGACTTTTCCTGGGACGAATCCGCCCGCCGTTACGAATCGCTGTACATGGCCGGCATCCGCGACGAAATGGCCGCTGAATAGACAGTCTTCGTCCTTCTTCATCTACGCTAGCCCACTGCTGTCCCGGAGGGTCCACCATGTCCGACAAGACCAACGAACAACGGCTCGAAGAACTCAACGAACGCGCCGAACAAGGCGGCGGCCAACAGCGCATCGACCGCCAGCACGACGCCGGCAAAATGACCGCCCGCGAGCGCATCGATCTTCTGGTCGACCCCGGCACCTTCGTTGAACTCGACAAGTTCGTCACCCACCGTTGTTCCGACTTCGGGATGGAGGACAAAAAAATTCCCGGCGACGGCGTGGTCACCGGCTACGGCAAAGTCAACGGGCAGACCGTCTACGTCTTCGCCCAGGACTTCACCGTCTTCGGCGGCAGCCTCAGCGGTGCCTTTGCAGAAAAGATCTGCAAGGTCATGGACCTGGCCCGTCAGAATGGTGCTCCCGTCATCGGCCTGAACGACTCCGGCGGCGCTCGCATCCAGGAAGGCGTAGTCAGCCTCGCCGGTTACGCCGACATCTTCCACCGCAACGTCCAGGCCAGCGGCGTCGTCCCCCAGATCTCGGCAATTATGGGCCCCTGCGCCGGCGGCGCGGTCTACAGCCCGGCGCTCACAGACTTCATCTTCATGGTCGAAGAGACCTCCTACATGTTCATCACCGGCCCCGACGTCGTCAAAACCGTCACCAACGAAGAGGTGACCAAGCACGAACTCGGCGGCCCCTCGGTACACAGCACCGAAAGCGGCGTCTCCCATTTCGAATGTGCCAGCGAGGAAGAATGCATCGCCGGCATCCGGGAGCTGCTCTCCTATATTCCGCCGAACAACGCCGAAGATCCCCCCTTCGAGCCCACCGATGACCCCGCCGATCGCCGCGAAGATCAGTTGCGCGACATCGTGCCCCGCGATCCCTCACTTCCCTACGACATGAAGGATCTGATCGAGCTGGTCGTCGACGACAAGCACTTCTTCGAGGTCCAGCCCGACTACGCACGCAACATCATCATCGGGTTTGCCCGCCTCGGTGGCCACTCCGTGGGCATCGTCGCCAACCAGCCCAAGCACCTGGCCGGGTGCCTCGATATCGATTCTTCTCAGAAAGGCGCCCGCTTCGTACGCTTCTGCGACGCTTTTAACATCCCCATCGTCAGCCTGGTGGACGTCCCCGGCTTCCTGCCCGGTGTCGACCAGGAGTACGGTGGCATCATCAAGCACGGCGCCAAACTGCTGTACGCCTACTCCGAGGCCACCGTACCGCTGATCACGCTGATCACCCGCAAAGCCTATGGCGGGGCCTACGACGTGATGAGCTCCAAACACATCGGCGCCGACATCAACCTCGCCTACCCCACCGGCGAAATCGCGGTGATGGGCCCCGACGGCGCCGTCAACATCATCTTCCGCAAAGAGCTCGCCGCCGCCGAAGACCGCGAACAGAAGAAGCAAGAACTCGTCGAGCAGTATCGCAACACCTTCGCCAACCCCTTCCGCGCCGCCGAACTGGGATACATCGACGAGATCATCAACCCCGTCGACACCCGCCCCCGACTGATTCAGTCCCTGGAAATTTTGCAGAACAAGCGCAAAGAAAACCCCCCGAAGAAGCACGGCAACATCCCGCTTTGACCCCGGCCTCAGGCCCGGACCTCTTCGGCTGGGCCGGTGTAACCAAGAGGAGATAGGGAGATTAGGGGGATAAGGAGATTATTTTTATCATCCCCCAATCTCCCTTATCTCCACATCTCCTTCTTTTACACAACGGCGTTCACCGCTCCGAGATCGGCGGAATCTCCCGCTCTCCTTCCCCGATGTAAATCTGTCGAGGCCGGTGAATCCGGAACGCCGGGTCGTCGAGCATCTCTTTCCACTGCGCAACCCAGCCCGAGATTCGTCCCAGCGCAAACATCACCGTGAACATCTCGGTGGGAACTTCCAGCGCCCGGTAGATGATGCCGCTGTAGAAGTCGACATTCGGATAGAGCCGACGCTTCACGAAGAACTCATCTTCCAGCGCCACCTGCTCCAGATCGCGGGCGATGTCCAGAAGCGGATCGTCTTTGCCCAGGTCTGCGAGCACGTCGTCGGCCGACGTCTTCAGAATCTTCGCCCGCGGATCGAAATTCTTGTACACCCGGTGGCCAAAGCCCATCAGACGAAACTCCGAGGACTTGTCCTTGGCCAGGTCGATGTATTTTTCCAGGTCTCCGCCGTCGTCCTGAATGCTCTGGAGCATCTCCAGCACCCGCTGGTTCGCTCCACCGTGAAGGGGGCCGGACAACGCGCCCACACCGGCGGCAACTGACGCATACAGCGTCGCCTTCGCACTTCCGACCATCCGCGTCGTCGACGCGCTGCAGTTCTGCTCGTGGTCGGCATGCAAGATCAACAACTTGTCGATCGCTTCGGCGATCACCTCGTTGACGTCCGGGTCTTCACCGGGCGTGCCGTACATCATGTGCAGGAAGTTCTCGGCGTAGTTCAGATCCTTGGAGGGATAAACGTAGGGAAGCCCCTGCTTGTAGCGGTAGATGTAGGCCGCCAGAGTGTTCATCCCCGCGATCACGCGCAGCACGTCTTCGTCGCTGGACCCGGAGGTGTCGTAGTAGCTTTCCAGAGCCGACATGCACGCCGACAGCATCGCCATCGGATGAGCGGTGCGCGGAAACCCGCTGAGCACATCCTTGATCCCCTCGTCGATCACCGCATATTCGGCCAGCGTTGTTCGCAGTTCTTCGAGCCGCTCTTCGTCGGGGAGTTCACCCCACACCAGCAGGCTGATGATCTCTTCGAAGGTGGTCTTCTCGGCCAGATCCTCAATCGGGTAGCCGCGGTAGCGAAGCACCCCGTTTTCCCCGTCAATGTAGGTGATAGCACTCTGGCAGGAACCGGTGTTGCCGTAGCCCGGATCCAGACTCACCGCGCCGGTCTCACCTCGAAGCCTGGCGACGTCGATACCGACTTCCCCTTCCGTGCCTTCCACGACGGGAAATTCGTAGTCCTTGCCATTAATCGTCAACTTCGCATCACTCATGGATGTTCTCCGTTTACGAGCATTTTATGGTTTCATTTTTTCACTTCCGGCGGGCGCCGGGGAGCCTAACAGCAAACCCTCAAAATGGGAAGCCTCCTCAGCCCTCGTCGCCGA
>SKMT01000329.1 GCA_007120915.1 Myxococcales bacterium
AACGGTGGCAGGGCTGTCGGCAGACGAAACGCAGTTGATCCTGGCGGTTGCCGACGGACGGTCGCCAAACAGCATCGGGATGACCTGCACGGAGCTGGGCCAACTGATGGCGGACCTGGGAGCGCACAACGCGTTGAACCTCGACGGAGGAGGCTCGACGACGATGTGGCGAAGTGGTGTGGGGGTGGTGAACACGCCGTCGGACGGAACGGAGCGCACCGTTGCGAACCACCTGGCGGTGATCGCCGATGGGTCGAGCCCGGCGATGTCGTGCCCTCAGTTCGACATTCCTGTCGATGTGGGCGTCGTCGACGGGGATGTGGTCAACACCGACGGGGGGCGCGACGGTGTGCCCGATGTCTTCGTGGGCGATGAATTTCAGGTTGAGATGGTGATCACCAACGCATCGGCGGCGACGATTCGCGATGTGTGGGCGCAGTACTCGTTGGACCATCCCGGTGTCGAGGCTGTGGACTACACCATCTATTCTGACCACCCGGCCCACGACCAGCAGAGCTGGGAGGTCAACGACGCCAACGATGCACCGGAAAACCCGGACGGCGCACAGTTGGGCGACGACGGAGTGCTGAATCTGTACGCCTTCAGCCCCGGAGAGTCGAAGCGGATTCTGGTTGAGATGGAGGCTGTCGATCCCGGATTCGGGACCGCCGATGACGCTCGCCTGCAGGGATGGATGCACAGCATCGAACAGATCTACGGGGTGCAGGATCAGTTCGGCGACGGCCCCGACATTAATCGGGTGGGTGATCTGCTGGAATCTGCCGGCGACGTGGACGTGCTCACCCGGGATTACTGGCATTTTTCGGGGCCCGAAGACAACCAGTACGAGGGGTGGCGAAGCTGTGGAGGCGACACCGACGGGCTGAGTGTCGACACCGACGCCGGGGCGCTGGTTGTGGGAGGCGACGATAGGTGTGTGGAGTCGCCGCAGTGGACCAGCGTCGCTGCTGACGACTACGACGAAGTCGTCGTGCAGACCGAAGCGGCGAGCCCCGAAGAGTGGATTGTACAGTGGGAGGGGAGCGATACCGGACAGGTTGAGTACTCGACGGGAGGGGAGGAGACGACGGTGTTCCCAGTAGGCGACGACCAGGGTTGGGAAGGAACAGTGGATCGGCTCCAACTGGAGGCTCCGGGGGCTGACGAGGTGGTCATCGACGCGGTGTTCGTGCAGTCGTCGGCCAACGAGACGACGTCGACGCCACATCTCGATTATGTCGACAGTGGTGAGTCAGGCCCGGTCGACGAGAATGGTGACAGTGACGATGAGGGTGACGAAGGGGGAGACGATGCTGGGGTGCCCGCAGATGCAGCCGATGGAGGTGCATCGGACGAGGAGCCTGAGGTCGGGACGGGATGTGCCTGCAGTGCGGGGCCGACCGGTGGTTTTTCGGTGTGGCTGGTGGTGGTGCTGGCCCTTGTGGGATGGCGTTATTTCTCAATGGGCCGGGCACGCGACGAGTCCGGTGGTTGCAGCGGGGAATTCGTCTGAAGGTAGTCGATGAGTGCATCCAGATCGCGGGGGCCTTCGCTGCGCTCGGAGCCATCCTCAAGCAGATCGAATCCGTGGCCGCCGTCGGCGAGAAAGTCGTTGACCGTCACTGAATAGGGTTCATCGGGGTCGATGGGCTCGCCGTGAAGTTGCAGCGAGTCGGAGACGACCCGGTAGTCGATGTCGGCGTCAGGATCGAACCGGTAGGAAAACCCCTGGGAGACGTTAAGTTGGCGAACTTTCACGTCATCGCCGTCGGTCTGCCACTGTTGGTTTAGCAACGCCCGGAGTTGTTCGCCGGTGAGCGTGACGGTGACCAGGGGGTCGTTGAATGGCTGGGCGTACAGCAGTTTGTTGTAGGTGATGGTGCCGGCGTCGAGTCCGGCGTCGACACAGCCGGGAGCGACGAAAGCGACATCGGCGTCGGTGGCCTCGCGCATGGCGTCGGCGACGAGCCGGCCCATTGGGGAGGGAACAGCGTCGTCCTCGTCGCTTCGAGGGGCGTCGCCGGTAAGTTCGCCGATCTCGCGGTTGCGAAGTTCGTCTCGTAGCTCCGTGTATTCGTCGACCATCTCTTCGATCTCTTCGTGGGGGGCGATGTCGTTTCGCACCGGGTGTTGATTCGCCTCGGCGTCGACGAGTCCTCCCTCGACGGGGTCGACGTGAAGGTCGATAGAGGTGATGACCCGCGAGGAGTTGTCGGCCTGAGTGACGAGCATGTCGGAAAACTCGCAGATGTAGGGGCGGTGGGTGTGCCCGCTGATGATGATGTCGACGTCGTCGGGCATCTGTTCGGCGATGTCGACGATGGGACCGTCGACGTCGGCGCAGTCGGCGATGTGTTGCGGTTCGGCGTCAGGGCGGCCGCCCTGGTGGATGACGGCGATGACCACGTCCACCCCTTCATCGTGCAACTCGGGAAGAATGTGTTGCATGGTCTCGACTTCGCCGTGGAATTCGATGTCTTCGACGGTGCGCTCGGCCACGTGGTCGGGGGTCTGTTCGAGGGTCATACCGACGTAGCCGATGCGTACGTCGCCGTATTCGCCGATGTGATAGGGCGGGGCAATCGACTCGTCGCTGTCGCGCCAGGTGACGTTGGCGGCGAGCAGCTCGAAGTTCATCCCGGAAAGGCTGCGATCATCGCCGTAGTCCCCGGCGGGCTCGCCGCCGTCTTTCAGCCGCATCAGTTCGTCGACACCGCGGCCGAATTCGTGATTGCCCACGGCGGCGATGTCCAGGCCCATGGCGTTGAATACCTCCACGGTGGTCTCTTCGTAGAAGAGCCGGGAGATGTCTGAGGAGTCACCGATCAGGTCGCCGGCGTGCAGGAAGGTGGAGTGCTGTTGGCCGTCGCGCAGCTCGTCGACGACGGCCGCCATGTAGGCGGCGCCGCCGACGACGATGTCCTCTTCGTCTTCGGTGGTGACCTGTCCGGTCGAGGGGGCGAGGTGGCCGTGGACGTCGCTGGCGGCGATCAGGCGTACGTCCGCAGGCTCGCGGTCGTCATCATCCGGTGGGTCGGGAGAGTCGGTGCCGCAACTGGCCAGCGTTGCCGCTGTTGCGGCCAGTGCCACCGCGGCTGCCACGGTGAGCACCGCCAGGGTACGCAGCAAAGACTCTCCAACTGCTGTGTTGTTCATCTGCAAACTCCCCCGGTGTAGGCGACGGTCGAACTGCTCTGGTGGGGGGATGTGAGAAGAAAAACTACGCACCTGTGAGCACAGACAAAGAGAGTTTGTTGTGCGCAAATACTACTGGTATGATCCGCCTGCCTGCGCCAGGGCACTTCCCCCCCCATTGATGCGAGTTGCCGTTGTATGTCGCAAGGAGCAGCATCGAGAAGTCTCCCGGCAGCGCGAAAGTCATACCGCTGAACACTGATATCGGCGGTGATGTCGCTTTACGTTGAACATACCAGCAACAAAACGAGTTAAAATGATGACAACCAGGATCACCACTGTTCGCCATCTCTTTGAGCGAGGCTTTGTGCTCATGGCAGCATGCTTCCTTGTGTTGGCCACCGTCACGGGATGCTCCGAAGAACCCGGTACCGAGCCCGATGCTGGTGACCCCGATCCGGCCGACACCGGCGATGCCGGCAGCTCCGATGTGGATGAACCGGAGGACACGGGGCCCGATGACGATGCGGACGTCGAGGAGCCGGAACCGACCTGTGACGACATCAACTGCTCCAGCACCGAGGTCTGCTACCACGGCAGTTGTTTCGACACCTGTGACAGCGACCTGGATTGCCCGGCAGAAGGCGAGCTGTGCAACGCCGGGCGCTGCGTCGCAGAGGACTGCAGTGATCTGGACTGTGAAGAAGGCACGGAGTGTTTCCGTGGCCGATGCTACGAAGAATGCGCCCGAAGTTCGGACTGCGACACCGGTGGCGGAATCACCTGTGAAGACGGCGCCTGCGTGCCATTGGACGACCAGTGCGAGGGCATCGAATGCTACCAGGTGCGCTGTCCCGATGGGCAAACCACCACCGTCACCGGTACGGTGAAGATGCCCTCCGGAGAGTTGCCGGTGGCCGAAGCGACGGTGTTCGTGCCCACCGAGGAACTCGAGGAGCTTCCCGAGGGGGCGACCTGTGATGACTGTGACGACATGATAACCGGCGAAGCGCTGGTGCAAAACCAGGCCGGTACAGATGGCAAGTTTGAGTTGCCGAACTTCCCGGTCGCCGAGGATGTGCCGCTGGTGGTGCAACTGGGCAAATGGCGTCGGGAAGTCGAGGTTCCGGAGGTCGACCCCTGTACCTCCACCGAGTTGGACAGCGAGTATACGCGGCTGCCCAAAAACCAGGACGAAGGCAACATGCCCAGGCTCGCCATCGCCACCGGCAACTGCGACAACCTGGAATGCCTCACCCGCGACATCGGCATCGACGAAGACGAGTTCACCACCGATGATGGCGACGGGGCGGTACATCTGTTCCATGGCAACGGCGCCAGCAGCTTCGCTGGCGGCGACCAGTATACCGACGGGGAGGACTGGTGGATCGATGCCGACCAGATGCTGGAGTACGACGTGTTCCTCCACTCCTGTGAATGTTCCGAGAACCCGGAGCCCATCGACAATGATCTGACGCGCCTGGCCTTCGAGACCTTCCTCAACCAGGGGGGCCGCGCCTTCGTGTCACACTACCAGTACACCTGGTACAAGTACGGCACCCCGGCGCTTCAGGACATCGCAGAGTGGGATGGGCCCGGGTTCAGCGGGTCCGGCGTCGTGGAGGTGGATACCTCCCATGACGGCGGCCAGGAGATGGAGGACTGGCTCAACGAGGTCAACGCCCTCGATGGAAGCGGCCAGATGAGCATCAACAATCCCCGCTACTCCGTCAGTTGGGTCGACGAGACACTCACCCAGGACTGGCTGGTGTATGTCCAGGAGCAGTTGCCGAACTACTTCTCGGCGGAGATGCCGCTGGGAACGACTGCAGGAGAAGATGCCTGTGGCCGGGCCGTATTCTCGGATCTGCACGTGTCCAGCGGCTCCAGCCAGCCCTTCCCCAACGGCTGCGTTGGCAACCCGGGGGACCTGGACAACCAGGAGAAAGCGCTGGCCTACATGTTGTTCGACCTGTCGGGCTGTGACGCCCCCGAATGCGAGCCTGTGGGCTGCGAAGAGGTCAAGGGCGAGTGTGGCATCCACCCCGACACCTGCGGTGGCACCATCGACTGTGGTGAGTGCTGTGCCGGTATCGGCGACCGCTGCGAGTCGGACGGCGAGTGCTGCGACGGGTTGTCCTGCAACATGGACATCGAAGAGTGTGAGCAGTAACGGCCGGGTTGGCTGAGCGAAGTGACGGCGCTGCGGGTGAGTCTCTCACCCGCAGCGCCTTTTTTTGTCCATGTCGGCGCGCCGTTGTGCGGGGAGGGGACTGTTGAAAAGAAGTGTAAGCGGTGGGTTCCGGCGACAGAGCTCCGTTCAACGCGGATGCGCCTGGCTGGTCGGTTCAGGCGGGGGGCACATTTGTGCGGGCCCGAAGAGGTCAGTACCGTTACTCGGCTTTACAGGAAAGTACGAAAGATCGGGGGTGGATCTGTCGACAACGAAAGTGTGGGGGGAGCGTTCACTTTCGACGACAAACCAGACCTGTGAAGACGGGAGAAGACGATGGCAAAAGAGCAACGAAAACCGCATGAAGAGGGAGCAAAACCGCACGGAGAGGGCGCCGAACCGCCGGACATCGACACGGTAGCACGGATGATTCTGTCCGGTGTAGCGCGTATGGAGGAAGAGTGGGGGGCGCACAAAATCGCGGCCGTGTTGTGCGGCAGCGAGGCGAGCTGGCTGGTACAGAAGGGGCTCGATGAGCTGTCGGTACACGGGCTGCTCGACCACCTGGCGCAACTGAACGTCATCGCCATGCTCGGCGCCCTGGAAGACCAGGGGTTGATCCGGCGGGGGCCGCACAAGACGCTGAAGCTGACGCTGACCGGCAGCGCGGTCATGATGGGCAAGCGAGAGTTGAGCGAGGTGACGCGAACGCTTCTGAAGAAAGCCCGCATTATCCGAACCTACCGCCGGCCCGCCGAGCGGTATGACGTCAACTCCCCGACGGCCCGCAAGACGCTGAACATGCTCAGAAGCGGGCTCAGCCCCCGGATGATCGCCGAGAAGCGCGACCTGGTCGAAAGCACCGTCGCCGATCATCTGCTGGCGATGGCCGACCACGGAGAGCGCTTCGATCTGACGCGACATCTCGACGTCGAGCTGCTCGAAGAGCTGCGCGAAAAGGCCGCCGGATGGCAGCCCGGTGATGCCATCAAACCGATTCGCGAAGCGCTCGACGAAGAGGAGTGCGACTGGGCGAGGCTCAAAATTCATCTGATTCAGGTGTCACGGGAGTAGCAGCGCGGGAGCGCTGGCGGCCCGCCGGTTCAGCTCCCACGGAGCGATCATTTAGCGGGCTGTCGGTCATGATAGCCTCCGGGCTATCGGCAGTAGGTTTTGGGCGCAGATCTCGGCGGGTCGAAGCACCTCAGCAACCCCCGGCTCCCTTCGCGTTGCTTCGGTCGCCGGGGGGGGACGCAGGTGGTGTTGGA
>SKMT01000300.1 GCA_007120915.1 Myxococcales bacterium
GTCCAAGATCCGTGATACTGCCTACGGGGAAGAGGCGGTTGCTCCAGAAGGCGAAAGTCGACGGCCCGATGATCCATGACGCAAGAATCGCAGCCATCTGTATTGCTCACGAGGTCAATCGGCTCTGGTCTGCCGATCGCGACCTCGGCAGGTTTGCTCAGTTGACCGTCGAGACTCCGCTGACCGATGGATAGGCGAGTGGAGCGCTGGGGCGCTGGGACGCGGAGGCGCGGAGCGCTGGGACGCGGAGGCGCGGAGCGCTGGGGCGTGGAACGCGGAAAATGAACGCTGGTCGCGGAAACTGGACGCGAAACGCTGAAGAGGTCGCGAAGATGAAGCGAAACCGCGAAGTTGGGGAGGCCTGCGGTATCCGACGACTTCATCCACCGCAACGGGGGCCAGACGCACGGGCGGCAGACGGAATGGATCAGCCACATACCAACTCACAACGGACAGCCCATGCCAGGTCTCAACGGGTAGGAACCAATTTTACACCAGGCACCGGGGGCATGAGGTACCGGGCAGCATGAAACCAGAAGAGGTCACAGTCTTCGCGATTTCGCTTCATCTTCGCGACCTCTTCAGCGTTTCGCGTCCAGGTTCCGTGGTCAGCGTTTCGCTTCCGGGCTCCGCGTTTCGCTTCCGCGTTCCGCGTCTCAGCGCCCAGCGTTCAGCGCCCAGCGTCTCAGCGCCCAGCGTCTCAGCGCCGCAGCGTTCCGCGACTCAGCGTCCAGCGTGTCAGCGCTCCAGCGTTCCGCGACTCAGCGCCCCGGTGCCCCGCGTTTCGCGCTTCTGCCAGTGATAACTGCCGGATCCGCAGACAAATCGTCGCTCGTCGATTAGGATGATGGTTCGAGCCCGGTCAGCAATCACCTGACGCGATAATGACAAACCGACGAATGAAGATGTCGCCGACATACGTGCTGCTCGTCGGCGCGGTGCTCGCCGCCGGCGTGCCCGGCTGTGATGCCCGGGAGCACAGCGCCCCCCATGGCGACCAAAAACAGCAGGCCGAGCCCGCCGAGTATCAACCGGTGCCGGACCACAAGGCGGTGCTGCAAATCAGCGGCGAGTCCATCCACTCCATGCCAACCAATCTGGAGCCCGGCGATCGGGTCGACCTGATTGCCACCTTTGCCGACGATCTATCCCACAGTGACGAACCGACGGCAGTCCGCATGCTCCAGCGGGTGCTGGTGCTGGAGGTAGACGATCGGCGCGACACCAATAGTCTCAGCGTCGCCGTCGCAGATCCGGAGCCGGGGGAGCTGATCGCCGCGCAGAACGACGCAACATTTACGGTGGTCACCCGCCACCCCGACAACGACGACAGATACACTGCAGGCGGCTACACCCTGTCGAAAGCATTCGATGATCTGGACGACTTCGCCCGTGATCGCTCCGAACGTGCCGAGCCACCACCGCCGACGGTTCCCCCCTCGCCCTGCGCGCCGGATGAGCAATACGACCCGGACACCGAAGAGTGCGAGCAGTCCATACGGATTATGACGGACTAAGATGTCCCATTCATCTACAGCTCCCCGCTGCATCACGCGACTCGGTATCGTCGCAGTGGCCGCCGTCATCACCTGCACGTCGGCCTGTATTGACGGCTCCACCGCCGAACCGGAACAGCCAAATGAGCGGGAATCGTCTGCCAATGCCGCTGATGAGCCCGCCGAGCCGGCCGACATCGAGCTGGATGACCACAAATTCGCCATCGAAGTTCCCGAGCAGACCATCCGCACCGTCGCCCCGGGCATCGAGCCCGGTTCTCGCGTCGATCTGTATGCCAGCTTTTCGGTCGATGAGATCCGACAGTTGGACACCGAAGCCGGCTGGATCGATGCCATCGGCGAAGTCGACGATGACAGCGTCACCATCGCGGTTCTGCAGGATGTGGTCACAGTCGATGTCGATGTAGTAGATGACGAAGCGACGCGACCAGAGGCGCGAAGCATCACCGTCAGCGCGACGAAAGAAGAGACACAGATGCTCGCCGTCATCCAGCCCATCGCACGCTTCGACGTAGTCAGGCGAAGCGTCGAACCCTCCGGAGTGCAACCGGTGTACAGCTTTTCGGCGACCCACGCCGTTGAAGATGCTCAGCATTTGAGGGGCCGACGCCCGGGGCTGATGCATCGTGAAGAAGAACAACCACGCTGCGGCCAGGATCACGAGTACAACGAAGAGCGCGAACTCTGCGTGCCCATCAACAGCCCCTGTCTGGGCGGTGGGTGGTAGCAGAGTGGCGTCACACATCCCGAGACACACGACCCAAGACCCATCACGGTGCTTCCATGAACGACAGCCGTCTGACCTACCCACAATCCACCCAGGCGAAGCGCGCGCGCAGTCTCGTCGAATCGCTGCAGGAGAGACTCGTCGAATCGATGGAACGGATCGGAGAGACCTTCGACGATCCCGGATTCCGTCCCATCCGCTGGCTGCGCGACGAGGGCCGCCACGGCGGCGGGCGCCGCTTCGCCACCGAGTTGTCACCGCTGTTCAACCGGGCCTCCGTCAACGTGTCGACGGTGCACTACGACGATGTCCCCGACAAACCACTGGCGTCGGCCACCGCCCTGTCGGCGATCATCCACCCCGCCCACCCGCAGGCGCCGTCGATGCACACCCACATCAGCTTCACCGAGCTTCGCGACGACCACAGCTACTGGCGGATCATGGCCGATCTGAATCCGTCGATCGAAAACCGGGCCCACAAAAAGCGGTTTGACGCGATGCTTGAAGACGCAGCCGGTCAGCATTTTGAAGAGGGTCAGGCGCAGGGAGAGCGCTACTTCTACATCCCGGCGTTGGACCGCCACCGCGGGGTTTCCCACTTCTACCTGGAGCGGTTCAGCCTCGGCAGTTGTGACGAAAACCGGCGGTTCGCCCAAGACTTCGGCCAGGCCGTCATCGACGAGTATGCGGCCATCGTTGACGACGCCCTCGACAGCGCCGACGAGCCGACGGATGAGTTGAAGCAAAAGCAGCTCGCCTACCACACGCTCTACTTCCTCCAGGTGCTGACACTGGACCGGGGCACCACCTCGGGGCTGTTGGTGCACGACCAGAACGACGTCGGCATTCTGGCGTCGTTGCCCGCCTACATCGACCGAGCACTTCTGGAGTCGTGGATCGACGACGTACCCGCCCCGCAGGACAAACTGGTCGAAAACCTGCTCGAAGTGCTGCCCGACGAACACCCCTGCCGAGTCAGCGACGAAGACCGCGCCGAACTGGCGGTGGTTGCCAGACAGCACTACCGGGCGCATCCGGAGGCCAAAAAGCTTCTGGCCCGCGGCGACGTGGTCCCCCCCACGGTGGACAACCACGGCGGCAAGTCGTGAGTCCCGGGAGCGCGTCCTGCCAGGTCGCAGGGGACACAGCTTTGCCATCACCGCCTCGTTGTGTTCCAATCCGGCGTCGCACCCCGTCGTTTGGAGCGATTCACCGAGCCGAGAGACGTTATGAGAAACATCCTGATCGCCGCCGTCGCACTGATCACCGTTGTGGTCGCGGTATTCGCTGTCATCGTGTCGATGCAGCCCGACGAATACGAGGTGAAGCGAACGGCGACCATCGACGCCCCCGCCGCAGTGGTGTTCGAACAGGTCGAGGATTTCCAACGGTGGGACCACTGGTCGCCCTGGGCGAAGCGAGTGCCCGAGGACAAGGAGCAGTTCGACGGCGCCGACCGCGGCGAAGGCGCGATCTACCAGTGGGCATCGCCGGACCGGAATGTCGGCGCCGGGCGCATGACCATCATCGAGGCGAACCCCGCGGAATACATCGAGATCAAACTGGAGTTTTTCGAACCCTCCGAGGCGACGACGACCACCACCTTCGACTTCAACGCCGTCGACGACGCCACCACGGAGGTGACCTGGCGGATGTCCGGGGAGAACAACTTTCTGTCGAAGGCGATGGGGCTGTTCATGAACATCGAAGAGATGATCGGCGAGGACTACGAACGGGGGCTGGAACAACTCGACGAGGTTTCCCGCAAACAGATAGAGGACCGGGAAGATGACGAAAACGATTGATCCCCTGAAAACCCCCGCTACATCCTTCGTTGCGTTCTCACCCAGGAGCTGATCCCGTGGAAGATACCGACGCTATCTCCGAGCCTTCTGTGTGGTGGGGCACGTTTACCGTCGCCGCCGACACGGGCGGACGCTGGGAGGTCGGCCCCACCACACTCTGGCTGTACCGAACCCCGCGCGAGTGGCGCGTGCTGCATCGGGCGCCGACAAGTCCGTCCACCACCGATCCGATGAGCAACCGAAGTGGAGTGACCGTACCGATGGAGCCCGACGAGATCGACGAGGTGCTCAGTCCCGACGCCCAGGGCATCACGACAACTCGCCACACCTTCCGCAAAACAGGCGACCAGATTACGTTGCGCCCGGCACTGGCGGACCGGCGGGTCGTCTCGCGGCCCGACCACCCGATACAGGTTCCGACGAAGGAAGCGGTCACCCTCTATCTGAGCACCCCGCTGTGGATTCAGATCGTGTTGCCCGACTCCGATCAAAAAATTCAGGAGTTGCCCTCCCACCGGATGTCCGACACCTGGTTTGGAAATACGACGACCAACGGGGAGTTTTGTTACGCCTCGCGGATGTCCGGGCGCCTGGAACTGGAGCGCGTCCCGCGTCGGCTGCACCGGGCGGTCACGCCGCTGAAAATCACCAACAAAGGAGAGGAGCCGCTCTTGTTGGAACGCGTCCAACTGCCGGTTCCCTACCTGTCGCTGTATATGACCTCCCAGGATGATTTGTGGACCGACACCGTGCAGATGACCCGCAAACCGGGAACGCAGGGCGCTGACATCCAGATCAAGAGCGGGCCGCCGGCGCATGCCGGGGACGCCAGGTTGCTGCAGCCACCGCGAAACGAAGCCAAAACGGGGCTGTTCACCAGCGGTTTCGGCGCCTTCGGATCGCTGTTTGGCGTTTGATTGGAAACCGCCCATGCTCGGTTAAGCCTTAGTCGAAACGAACACAGGTACGTGATGGAACAGTGGTGGACCGCCGGCATCGAGATGATTCAGGGGGTGGACGCGGGCCCCTACCTGCGAGCATTGATCAAAGTGGGGCTCGGTCTGCTGCTGGGTCGGTTCGCCGGCAGGGGGCTGGTGCGGCTGTTTGCCCGTGACAAAAATGCCCATCGAGCGATGCTGTTGCGTCGTGTCGCGTTCTACGGAGTGCTGGCGCTGTTTTGCGCCTCTGCGCTGAGCGAACTGGGCTTTGAACTCGGTATCTTGTTGGGAGCGGCAGGTATCCTGACCGTCGCCGTCGGTTTCGCCTCCCAGACCTCCGCCTCCAATATCATCAGCGGTATCTTTCTGCTCGGCGAGCGCCCCTTCGAAGTCGGGGACATGATCAAGGTCGACGACACCGTCGGCGAAGTCCTCTCCATCGACATGCTGTCGGTAAAACTGCGCACTCTGGACAACCAGTTTGTGCGCATCCCCAACGAGACGGTGATCAAGTCGAAGCTGACCAATATTCGACACTTCCCGATCCGCCGGCTCGATATGGACGTCGGTGTGGCCTACCACGAGGACATGAAGACGGTGCGCCAGGTACTGTTGGACGTCGCCGACCGCAATCCCCTCTGTCTGGAGGAACCGGCCCCGAAGGTGCTGTTCACCGGTTTCGAGGACTCGGCGCTGGGTCACGAATTTCGCGTCTGGGCGAAGACCGAAAACTTCCTGGAGTTGCGCGACAGCATTTCCGTCGAAATCAAAGCGGCCTTCGACGAACAGGATATCGAGATCCCCTTCCCGCATCTGACCCTGTATACGGGCACCCAGACCGATCCATTTCCATTGCGGCGGGCCGACTCGACTACCGAATCACCGCCGGAGCCCGCCGAGTCGGACCGCGAAGATGAGCGCCAGCCGGCCGGTCGACAGCCCGACGCCGCTACGGAGCTGACCTGAGGTCGTGAGGGCGTGTGCCTCCGTGGAATCTTGACTGCCATCGGTGACCTCACCTAGCGTTCCGGTCCCTCACTCATCATCGGGGAACTTCTGTATGTCGCCCCACTTTTTTTGACCGGGATAGTGCCATGAAAAACAGACTGATCATCGCCACATCACTTCTACTCTTCTTCTTTGTCGCAGCCTGTGGAGGCGACGAAAGCGCCCAGCAATGCGAAGCCTATGAGGAAGACGGCGTTTCCATCATCGAATGCCCCGACGGCTCCTCGATCGCCGTGGAGGACGGCAAAAGCTGCACCGTCGAGGACAACGAAGATGGCACCGCCACCATTAGCTGTGACGATGGTAGCTCCTATGTCGTCACCGATGGCCAGGACGGCGAAGACGGCGAGGATGGCGAGGACGGCCAGGACGGCGAAGACGGCCAGGACGGTCAAGACGGCCAGGACGGTCAAGACGGTCAAGACGGTCAAGACGGAGACGATGGCTCCAGTTGCACCGTCACCGACAATGACGACGGCACCTACACCATCGCCTGTGACGACGGCTCCGAGGTTACCTTTCCCGAATGTGAGGGGCTGGAGTGCGATATTGCAGACTGCCCGTATGACTCGCCCAC
>SKMT01000398.1 GCA_007120915.1 Myxococcales bacterium
AGGCGGTGGCAGAGGGAATCAGAGGTGAGCTTCGCAACCTCCTCGCCGTTTGTAGAGGAGGGGGGCGCACCGCGGGGTCGTCGTGCAGCATTGGCGGCGGCTTCGTATGGGCGTCCTATCAGAGGTGGCCACAAAAACCGGCGGCCTTCGGGTCGTTATTCAGCACGTCGCCGACGGTCGGCGGCGGATGCGACGGACGAAACTTTTGAGCACTGCACGAGGAGGCAGCGTCAGATGAGGACGCCGACGACAGCACAGTGATCGCAGAACGATCAGAATAAAAATGAACGAAAAAAGATCAAAAATATCGACACACGTCGAAGACGCAGATCTGCATCTTCAGTTCGACCGTTCAGCCTCCGCCCGCCCGAAAAATTGTGCGAAAGCTGCGAATTGTGGCAAATCTGGGGATCCTGAGGATTCTTCGAATAGTGCAAGCTGCACCAAGAACAACGCCAGGTTTGGGAGCAAAATAAGCACCGAGTTTGGGAGCAACAGATAGGCCCTTTGAGAAGTCCAGTTCCCCGTGAACGATGTCGGCGTGCGTTACGGGAGTAGGGCTGAAAGCGTCCTTAGAGCCGGTCAGACATGTCGACCTGCTCCGGTAACTGCTCGCCCCAGTTCTGCTCAGGGTCAATGGCTACCAATTCGTCGTCTACATCGAGCAGCCAGCCGGAATCGTCATCGATCACGGGTGCGAATGAAGCGTCTCCAGGTGGAGGCGACCCGAGCAGCGACAACGCCAAAAATTCGATATCCGGGCGGCACCAGCAGCTCTGCCAACTGTCGATGTAGCCCTCTAGGCGATGCGTGCCTCGCTGTTCAGGGGTGAGCCTTTCCATTTCGTGGTACACATCATTGAATCTGAACTGGCAAAGTCCTACGGCATCTCGGGATGCCCGGTGCCAGTCGGTGTCGTCGATTTCGTCACTTCCGACCCTTCGATTGACGTGCCGAAATTGTCGTTGATAGTCGCGCCACAACTTCCCGTATTCCCGGCTCAACGGTTCAGGTACCGGCTGCACTGATGCCGGCCAGTCACCCTCGAAAAACACCACCAGCGGCGAGTCGTGCTCGTCAGCGTCCCGCAGCATGTCGAGCAGCTCGATGACATACCGTCCCGCGAGCGCTTCATCGACGATCACGGCGATGTAAGGCTTGTTGCTCGTGGATGAATCAGCATCTTCCCAGGCTTCGTCGAGGTTGCGATATGGAAATCCCAAAACATCGCGAATGGAAACCGCCTGGTCGTCTTCCACTCCCGTCCAGATCGGAGATGTCTCCCGTTGATCTCCGTTTGGCTGACGGAGAGGTTTCTCGACATCATCGATCCACAGCTGGTCGTCTCCGGCCTGCACAACGAATGCTGGTGGAGTCTCCGGAACAGGTCCCTGAACATGGGGCGGCTCGATATCGGGAGGTAGGTTTGGAAGATAGCCGCGATTCTCCGGAAGACGCGACGTAATCCAACGCTCGGCAGCTTCGGCGCTGTCGTCGTTGCACTTCCAGTCGTTGTGGGGAAACGGCACCTCGTAGTCTTCCCCGGTTTCTCCGGGCGTAGTACCTCCACACTCACATCCCCCCATCAGAAGCAGTGCGACCACCAGTAGTGATACACCAGCTATTGAGCGTAGCAGGCACATGGTCCGTCACTTTGTGTTCATATGGTTATAGCCAACGGGGGGTTCCCCCTACGCTGAGTTGCTCACCAGGGTCGGGGCTCTTTTTCAACATCTCGAAGAATATCTTCGATCTCAAAATGGTGTTCAAATCCCATTTTGGAGCGCGCCAGCGAGTCATCGACCATACAGACGTACTTGATGTGGTCGAGTTCGGGCACTGGCCAGTCGCTCATTTTAAGCGCCCAGGCGGTCTTGAGCATCATTCTTAGGACCGGCTCCGGCAGCGGCCTGGGGTTGCGGCCCAGCTCGTCGAGGATGAATGACAGTGGCACCGGTGAGGGCCCGGCGATGTTGAATACCCCTCGGATGCCCGGGATCAACGCTCGCTCGATGGCAGTGACCACGTCTTCGACGTGAATTAGTTGGACCATCGGGTCGTGCCCCATGATGGTGGGGGGGCGTTCCAGCCTGAGGTACTTACTGGGCGCGTTGTTGACCCGTCCGACGATGTGGGCGGGGCGCAGAATCACGGTTTCGATCTCGGGGTGACGCCAGAAGAAGGTGTTGCAGAACATATCCAGGGCGATCAGATCTCGGATCGCCTCGAAGTTCTGGCCCCCCATCAAAGCGGCCTCCTCGGTGAGAAACTGGTCGTTCGTCGGGTCCGGCCCATACACATTGGCGCTGGACAACACGATGACCTTTGGCACCCGATGCTCGGCGCAGAGCCCGAAGATTTTCTGAGTTCCCACGATGTTGAAGTGATGATGCTCGTCCTGACGGGTGCGCGGGTCGTGCATGATGTTCAGATGCACCACAGCATCGATGTGTTCGCGGCGGAAGACATCTTCGACGCGCCGGCGGCGGATATCGACCTGCTCGATGTCGATGTCTTTGGGCATGTGGCGCACGGTGCGCCGGTCGATGCCGATCACGTCGTAGTGGCGGTGGAGCCTGCGGGCGACAGCCCGCCCGAAGTTGCCCCCGATCCCGGTGATCACCACCTTCTCGTTGCCGCCCCGTCGCGTCCGGTTCGTCAAAAGAAGACTCCTTCCCGCTCTTCGAGACCACGTGTCAACATCTCGCGGATCGCCTGGCGCACCTGCTTGACCTGTGCGCCGATGACCCGGTCTTCATCATCCGGATCTCCATCGAACTTCATCGGTTCCCCGAAGTAGATTCGGTACTTCACCGGCAATGGTAACGCTCCGGCGGGGCCCAGAAACGGCCAGGTCGGGGTGATGGGGAACGCCGGCATGCCCAGTATTTTCGCCAGCGACTCCACGTTGTAGATCGCCGGCATCTGCTCTTCGGCGCCCACCACGCCCACGGGGACGATGGGCGTGTCGGTCTCCAGCGCCAGGCGCATGAAACCGCGGCCGAACCGCTCCAGTTCGTAGGCTCGGTCGTAGGTCTTGTTGATCCCACGTGTGCCCTCGGGAAACACCATCAGACACCCGTCGCGCTTCAGCAGCATTCGGGCGTTGTCCCGGGTGCCGACCACCTGTCCACAGCGAGCGAAAATGGTGGAGATAAAGGGAATCGACGGCACCCACCGCTCGATCATCCCGCGGGCCATCCGGGGCGGCTGTTTGTCGATGAGCACTCCCGTGGCCGTCATCATCCCGTCCAGCGGAATCTGACCGGTGTGGTTCGACACCAACATCACCCGCCCGCGGTCGGGAATGTTGTCAATGTCGAAGGTCTCGACCCGAAAGTAGTGGCGGTACAACAGGACAGCCACGGCCAGCACGTACTTCAACGATTCGGCATGAAACCCGAAGGGGTCGAAGCCGTACTCGTTCTGGCCGGCGTCCATCGACTGGACCCGCTCCCAGACATCCTCTCGGATCGTTTTGATCAGCGCGTCGTCGACACGCCTGGACACGGATTTGAGCATGGAAGTGCAAAGCCGGGGTAAGCAGACAACATCATCGAACCGAAAAAGGTGCCCCCGACAGCGGGTCACCGGATCACCAGTCGCAATATCCCGTGTCAATCGGCTCCAGGTCAAGCGACTGAGGCCCCGGGGCCTCCCAGTCGCCCCCGGTGTTCAGGTAGACCGGGTTGGTAAAGGCGATGACCCGCCGAGTCCTGGGCAGCGGTTCTGTCGGTGGTGGGCCGTCGGCCCAGAAGACTACCCAGGAGTCTTCGTCAACATCCACCTCGATGGTCTCCTCGAAGTCGAAGCGATCCTCCACGTCTTTGCTGCGCTCGATGGTCTCGACTACCGAGCCGTTGACGATGACGAACAATTCGTTCACATGCGACCAGTCCGGCGTCTGCACTGACACATCAAACTCGGCGGTGCCGTCATCGACGTCGACATAATCGCCGGGCATTCCGGCGCCATCGACCTCAAGAAAGGCGTGGGAGGCGACGGTGACCCGGCCCTCGCGAAGCACGTCACGTACGGGGTCGGGCTCCAACTCGTGAGGGCCCAGATCGAGCTGCATGTAATTGCGAGGCACGCCGGCCTCGGCGTTGGCGTGGTGGCTGTCGGAGTTGCCCAGCCCGGTGACCCGCTCCCCGACGTTGAGAAGCCCCATCCAGTCGGAGGCGACCTGGCAGGTGTCGCCGTAGCGGTTGATTACCTCGATGGTGTCGACGTGGTAGACCCAGTCGTCGTGATCCACATCGGCGGGGTCGGTGTCGGGGTCGTAGTCCACATGGGCCATCATCCCGGAGTTGTTTCGGGGGTGGTTCATCTGCACCACCGGATCGGTGTCGAATCCGCGAGCGGTTTCGATGACCTCGGGCATCCTGGGAAGATGGACATCGTCGTCGGCGCCAAGCTGGGCCAATGGAATCGTGCCGCGGCCTCGCTCTTCGGGCCGATAGGGGACGGGATACAGGTTGTAGTGCGCGTACAGCGGTGAGATTTCGACCCCCGGGAAGGTCGACATTTCATCGTCCAGTCCCAGCCGTTCGATCGCCGGGCTCAGATCGGAGACGATATCGTGGTCCGTGGGCACCACCAGCTCCACGCCGGCGGCGGCATTTTCCTTCACGCGCCCATCGATATGCAGCCGGCTGTCGAGGCTCGGCTCCAGGTGCTGGTGGAAATCTCCACTTCGCCACCCGTCGGTGTCCACCCCGCGCACCAGTTCGATCTGCTCGTCATACTGCTGACCCGACTCAAAATGGTGGTCTTCGCGATACAGGTCGTATTCCATCCCGGCGGTGACCATCACCTCCACTTCTCCGGCAGGTACGGTGGTCTCGACGGTTCCGCCCATCGCATATTCGAACCAGGTGTCGACATCGTCGTGGCGCAGGGTCACCCGGGAGTTGACGCCATCGGAGCTGTCGGCGTCGGTGATCTCGAAGCTGACGTCGACCAACTGGGGAAGTTCGATGGTCCCCTCCCCGTCGTCGACTTCAACCTCTTCATTCCACTCACTTGAGCCGGCCACTCCCGTGATCTCGACGTCGTAGCTGCCCGGCTCCACAGCCAGGTCGACGGTGCCGTCGGAGTCGGTCCACCCGGCGGTGACTGCTTCATCGTCGTCGTACAGCACCAGTCGCGCATCCTCGATGGGATCTTCGCCGTCGTCGATCAGAGTGATCGTTGCTGTTTCGTCGACGAACTCTTCGCCGCGCGCCTCTTTTGCGAGCCGCCGGATAGAGTCGACGGTACCATCGCCGACGGCAAACCAGCGCCGATAGGTTCCCGGCTCGCTCGAAGACATCGTCACGTTGTCGTAGCGAAGCTCGGCGTAGGGGACGTCAAACTGGTCGGCGATGCCCAGCGGTGAGGCATCGTCATCGTAGATAAGCGCGTAGCTGAACCCGTCGCCCACCCCGCCGAGCCAGGGAAAGTCGCTGCCCCTCTCAAACCCTTCGCCCGGTGTCCAGGGGGCGGCCCGGTCGCCGTAGGCGTACCAGTCGCCCACGGTGTGGGTGCGCTCGCCGCTGGAGGGGGTCAGTTGGGTGAAGATTTCAACGATTTCTCCGCCCGGTTCCAGCCTGTATTCCGTCTCTACCGTCAGGTTCGAGGAGTCCTGAAAGCGGTTGCCCGTCACCCCGCTGATCTGGGCGATATCCATCTCCGTGCCGGTGACTCGAAGCACGGCCATCCCATCGGAGCCGTCGCGCACCACCTCGACCTTTTCGGCGGAGGCCGTCTGCAGGTCGATCAGAAGCGGCATCAGCAGATCCATGGTCTGTTCGTCGTCCGGATCCTGACCCTGGCGGCGTACGTCCACCAACTTGCCGCCGGTGTATACTTCGGTGCGATTGGTCGACTCTTCCTGGACACAGACCGCGATCTCGGAGCTTTCGAGTACGAAATCGCCCTGGCGGCAGTGGCTCCAGATTCCGGTAAACCCGGTGTCTTCGCTGTCGATTCGGCCCACCCTCACTTCATCGTCTGCCGGGACACCATCGCCCACATCGGGGTGGCCGTACTCGGTGTCGACCTCGTCCTGGAAGGGGACGGGCGCGTCCCGGTCTTCAATCTCAAAGGATTCGTCGGGCTCTTCACCGACGTCATCGAGCGCCACGTCGTCGGTGTCGTCCATTTCGTCCGGCTCGCAGCCAAACGGCACCACCAGTGCCGCCAATACGGCCGCCAGAGCCCACTTCCACCATCCGTTTACACCGTTGTTCATTATCCAGTCCATCAGCGGGAGAAACAGGATTGTCCTAATCTGACCGGAATTCTACCGAATGTCCCCTGCAGTTGTACAATCCCACGACCCAGGCGCCCTGGCAGGACGCGCTCCCACCACCTCGGGCGCCCTGGCAGGACGCGCTTTCACGACCTCGGACGCCCTGGCAGGACACGCTGCCGCAGGTTCACGACCTCACGTCTCCGTCTATCGCATTTACCGGCTGCGTGCCATCGTTGGTCTCGTCACTGACGAACTCCCGGGTGGTCTGCACAGTCTGGATGACTATTCCCAACCCGATATACATCCCCA
>SKMT01000193.1 GCA_007120915.1 Myxococcales bacterium
ATCAAGCTGCTGTTGGCCTTCGGAATCGTCTTCCAGTTGCCGGTGGTCACCTACTTTCTGTCGTCCATCGGCATTCTGACCCACCGGATTTTGCTCGAGCAGTGGCGAATCGCCGTGGTCATCGCCTTTATCCTCGGCGCCATTCTCACCCCCCCGGAGGTGATGACCCAGGCCCTTCTGGCCGGTCCGCTGATCCTGCTTTATTTCTTCTCCGTGCTCATCGCCTACGTGCAGACCACGCGCCGTGAACGACGGGAACAAGAAGAGCTCAACGCCTAAACCACCTCCCCCACCGAAAACCGGCGGGGGAGGTGGCCGCGAAGCGGTCGGAGGGGGCCCAACTCAGAGCTATTCGACCGTCACTTCAGAAGCGATCTCGTCGAACGTCGCGGGGCCGATTCCCTCAACGCGGGTAAGCTGCTCCGGCTCCTCGAAGCTGCGATGGCGGCGGTACTCCACAATCCGCTCTGCGAGCGCCGGGCCCACCCCGGGAAGCTCCATCAGCTCATCGGCGTCGGCCTCGTTGATGTTGATGGCGCCGTCAGCACTGCTGTTGGCCGACTCCTCTCCGGCCTGGGACTCATCCAAACTGGTGGACTCCAGCGCTTCACCGGCGTTGAACTCCTCGTCGGTCTCCGAATTGAACGCCACCGCCACCGCCTCGTCGCCATCAGCGGACTCGCTGTAGGGCGTATACTCCGCGAGAAGCCGGGCGTATCCGGCCGACGAAGCCGCTTCCTCCGACGACGTCTCCTCGACGGTCTCCGGGCACTCGCAGCCATCGTCGACCGGCTTGTAGGTCTTCGCCTCCCCGGCGGACGCATCGCTGCATCCCACTGCGCTGAAGACGAACAGAACCAGGGCGAATACGATTTTTCGATCTATGGTCATCATCGTTCTCCCGATGTTATCAGTTATGTTTAACCCGCGCGGCCACCCCGGCCACTGCGGGGGCACGTTGCCAGAGGCACCGGCCACTTCTATTGTCGAAAAATTCGGACCCGATTTTGCGTATCGGGGTCATTTTTCTATCCTCGAAGGGGGGCAAAGATCGGCCGATCAGCCCGTTCGCATGAGGAAATTAGCGGATTCAGAAAAAATCCGATTCCACCGCCGTTCTCCGATCGAGATCCACGGAGACGATAACGTCCCTGCTATCGGCAGTATCGGACACGATAGCGTCCCTGCTATCGGCAGTATCGGACACGATAGCGTCCCTGCTATCGGCAGTAGCTTTTTCAAAACCACCAATGCCGGGCAGGTTTCCATCGACCATCCCGGGTTTCGCCACCTCCGTCCCCCGAACTCCCTGCGGCCGGCGGCCTACGGTCGGTCGGGGCTACGCTCCGGCGAACGAACCTCTCCGACCATCCCAACGCTCCAACTCTCCACCTCTCCAACTTGTCCTAACTACTTGCGTAGTCTTGACACTTTGCAATCCCCCCTTCTAATCTCCCGACCTTGAATCATCCGGACCGTACCTAAGGAGCACAGACGCGATGGCGGAAGACAAAAACCAAGATTCACCTTCGACCGACGAAACCACCGAAGAGACTCCGGAAGAACAAGAAGAACAAACGGAGGACGGTGACGTCGAAGAGAGCACAGACGATGTCGAAGAGGGTGAAGACGAAAGCGCCGAAGCCTCCGACGACGACTCCGACGCCGAAGAGGACGACGAGGCGGAAGCCTCCGACGACTCCGACGACGAAGACGACGAGGACGACGCCGAAGCCTCCGACGACTCCGAAGCCTCCGACGACGCTGAGGACGAGGACGAAGACGACGCCGAAGCCTCCGACGACGCTGAGGACGAGGACGAGGACGACGCCGACGACACCATCGGGCCCCGTGGTACCGACGGCAGCGTGGGACGCGTCGCCGGCGTCGACGAGCTGATCGACCCCGACGACACCGTCGATGTCGACATCGAGCCGGATCTGGACATCAGCGAATACAGCGCGCTCGACGACGTCACCGAGCCATTCATCCGCAAGCGAACCCTTGCAGCGATCATCGCCGTTGGCGTCGCCATCGCCATCGGCCTGCACTTCTACACCCTCGATGAGAAAGGCAGCGTCTACCACGACATGGCGCTTCTGTTTCAGGGGCAGTACCTCGAGGAGATGGACCGGCGTGTCAGCGCTGCCGAACGCGATTATGTGGAAGCCCAGGAGGCGGTGATCCCGGAATACGGTTCGCTGCACATCAGCGGAGCTCCCCGGGAGGCACTCATTCACCTCAACGGTGAAATCCAGTACGGAGAGACGCCCGCCGGCGACCAGTGGCGTGAGCTTCGGGTCGGGCCCAACGTCGAAATCCAGGACCTTCCCATCGACGAAGAGCACGAAGTCAAGATCACCCACCCGGGCTTCGAGCCCTACGAAATCACCCTCACCGAAGAGATGTGGCGCCCCTCCGGTGCGGACTACCTGTTTCAGTTGACCGTCAACCTCACCCCCGAGAGCACAGAGGCTCACCGAGAATGGCAGAGCCGCATGATGATCGGTCAGGATCTGCCGGACGACGAAGATGAGTTTGAGCGCGGCGACGAAGCCTACGACGGCACCATCAGATTCCACACCGTGCCCGAAGGTGCTTATCTGAAGATCAACAGCCGCATCGCCCGCGACGAAGACGGCGAGAAAATCCTCACCCCCGTTGAGCTCGACGAGTACTGGGCGTATCGCATTCGCGTCCCTGACCTGTACGAGGAAGGCGTGTTGCGCGGAGTCGTGCGCGACGAAGAGGCCCTCGATGACACCTTCGACCAGATCGACGCCGAGCGCGACCGGCGCGAACAGCAGATGGAAGAGGCCAAAGAAAACGAAGAGGCCCTCGAAGCCGGTGAGATTGACGAAGAAGATGAAGAAGGGCTGCTTCTGCCCGACGACGTGCGCGAATTCGACAAGCTCGAAGAACTCGCCCGCATCGACGCCCGAGACCTCGACGTCGACGAGCGAGCCGTCAGCGACGACCTGAAGGAACTCGACAGCTTCACCTTCCCCGTCGACCGTCCTCCCCAGCAGGGTGATTCGATTCAGATCATCTTCCCCGACGATCACCCCGACGCCGACGATCTGTTCGAATACGCCACCATGCTTCAACGCTCGATGTGGGAGTGCCAGTTCAAAGATGACGCCGAGCGCGCCCGCATCTCCGACGACGAATCACTTCAGGAACACTGCGACTTCTTCTTTGAGTTCGACCTCGATTTCTTCGAGATCCGCGACTACATCGAGCGGCGTGAAGAAGAGCGCGATGCCATCGCCGAAGAGCGCATCCACGCCACCGAGAAGCTCGAAGACCTGGACGACGAATTCGACGAACGGCTGCGCGCATTGGGCCACACCATCGAAGAAGTCGACCGGATCACCCCGGAGGATCGGCAAGAAGACGAAGAAGACGCTGAAGCCGAAGCGATCCAATGACCGACTCCGGTCCCGGCGCCCACGGGGGGATTTCACTTCCCCCCGTGCGGCCCACCAAAATTGTGTGCGTGGGGCTAAACTACGGCCATCACGCCACGGAGATGAACAAGGCAGTGCCCGATGAGCCACTGCTGTTCATGAAACCGCCCTCCGCGCTCATCGGTTGCGGCCAGCCCATCGAGCTGCCTCCACAATCGGATGAAATCCACCACGAAGGGGAACTGGTCGTCGTACTCGGCAAGTCGCTCAAAGACGCCGACGAAACCCAGGCGAAGGCTGCCATCTTCGGCTACACCTGCGGGCTCGACATCACCGCCCGCGACATCCAGCGCCGCGAAAACCGCTACACCCGCGCCAAGGGCTTCGACACCTTCGCCCCCGTCGGCCCCTCCATCACCCCGGCCGACCAGTTTGAGCCCGCCGACCACCAACTGAGCTGCCGGGTTAACGGTCAGTTGCGCCAACAGTCGAGCCTCGACGACTTTATCTTCCCCATCCCCCGGGTGCTCTCCTTTATCTCTCGGGTGATGACGCTGTATCCCGGCGACCTGATCTTCACCGGTACTCCCGCCGGTGTCGGCCCCATCGAACATGGCGATACCGTCCAGGTGGATATCGACGGCATCGGCACCCTCGAAAACCCGGTGATTCGACGCTGAAATCGCCCCTGAGGGCTGGAAACTCGCGCGCGCGAATGGTATGGTGCGCGCCCCGCATCCATGCCCCCCGCAGAATGCGGAATAGTTCGACCGATAGATGGTTGTTTGTATGTCGGTGAGGCCCCTGGCCCACCGTTCTTCTCCTATCCCCTAACAACGAAGTATCATGGCCCACGAAGATCCCATTGTCCCTGCCGAAATTGAAGGTCAGGAACCGCTGACCGACGATCTCTACAACGCCGACAACATCAAAGTGCTCGAGGGGCTGGAAGCAGTCCGCAAGCGCCCCGGGATGTACATCGGTGACACCGACGACGGCTCCGGGCTGCACCACATGGTCTACGAGACGGTGGACAACTCCATCGACGAGGCCCTCGCCGGTTACTGTGACACCGTTGTCATCACCATCCACACCGACGGATCGGTGAGCATCGAGGACAACGGCCGCGGCATCCCCGTGGATATGCACGAAGAACAGGGGCGCTCGGCAGCCGAAGTGATCATGACCGTGCTGCACGCCGGCGGCAAATTCGACAAGAACTCCTACAAGGTCTCCGGTGGGCTGCACGGGGTGGGCGTCTCCTGCGTGAACGCCCTTTCGGAGTGGCTGGAGATGGAGATTCACCGCGACGGCAAGGTCTGGTTCCAGCGCTACGAACGGGGCCTGCCCGAAGAACCGCTCGAACCGATCGGCGACACCAAGACCACGGGCACGGCCATCCGGTTTAAGCCGGACGACGAGATCTTTGCGCACACCGAATTTTCCTTCGACGTGCTGTCCCAGCGGCTTCGAGAGCTGTCCTATCTCAACGCCGGGGTCAACATCTCCATCGTCGACGAGCGCTCCAACAAGCGCCACGACTTCAGCTACGAAGGCGGGGTCAACTCCTTCGTCAAAGATTTGAACAAGAACAAAGAGCCGCTTCACGAAGAGCCGGTCTACATCAACGAAGAGCTCGAAGACGAAGGAGTGGTCGTCGAGGTCTCGCTGCAGTGGAACGACTCCTACAACCAGCAGATCTTCTGCTACACCAACACCATCCGAAACCGCGACGGCGGCAGCCACCTGTCGGGGCTGAAAGCCTCGCTGACCCGGACCATCAACTCCTACGGGGTGTCCAACGACAAGCTCGACGACACCCTGGCCGGCGATGACATCCGCGAGGGACTGGTCGCCGTGTTGTCGGTGAAGATGCCGGATCCCAAATTCTCCAGCCAGACCAAGGACAAGCTGGTCTCCAACGAGATCAAGGGAATGGTCGAATCGGTGATCAACGAGCGGCTGGCGATCTTTCTGGAGGAAAACCCCTCCGTGGCCACCGCCGTCATCGACAAGGCCATCGCCGCCTCCCGCGCACGGGAAGCAGCCCGCAAAGCCCGGGAAATCGCCCGGAAGTCCGCACTTCAGTCCACCTCGCTGCCGGGCAAACTCGCCGACTGCCAGTCGCGCAAACCCGAAGAGAGCGAACTGTACATTGTTGAGGGTGACTCCGCCGGTGGTTCCGCCAAACAGGGGCGCGATCGGCGCTTCCAGGCCATTCTGCCGCTTCGCGGAAAAATCCTGAACGTCGAAAAAGCCCGGTTTGACCGGATGCTTTCCAACAACGAGCTTTCCGCTCTGATCTCGGGGCTCGGCTGCGGGATCGGCGACGAGTACTTCGACCTGGAGAAGTTGCGCTACCACAACATCATTCTGATGACGGACGCCGACGTCGACGGCAGCCACATCCGCACCCTGCTTTTGACGTTTTTCTACCGGCAGATGCCCGAAATTATCGAAGAGGGCTATCTGTACATCGCCCAGCCCCCGCTGTACGGGGTCAAGCGGGGCCGATCCGTCGATTATCTCAAAGACGAAAACGCGCTCAACGAACTGCTGATCGCCCGTGCCAAAAAGCGCATCTCCATCCACGGTGCCGACGGCACCACGCTGACCGACGAAGAACTCGCAGAGTTCATCGACGATCTTCTGTCGTACCGCGACACACTGGATCGTCTGGAACGCCGCGGCGACCGCCGCATCATCGAACATGTGGTCCGCGCCGGGCTGACCAGCGATGACCTGCAGGACCGCCAAAAGCTTCAACAACGCTGCGAACAGGTCGTCGAAGCGCTGGGCGACAGCTACAACACCGTGCCCTGGTCTACACCCGACATCGTGGAGGACCCGGCGATCGACGACCTGTACGTCGCGCGCTGGCACAGCCGCGTCGCCGGTACCGCCGTGACCACCGTGGTCAACCGGGCATTTCTGAACAACCCCGATTATCTGGAACTGCTGCGGGTGTGGAACAACTTCGCCGAGCTGGGCGACCACGTCGTCGTCGACGACGGCAAGGACCCCGAAGAGTACGACAATCTGCTCAACGTGATCGAACGCGCGCTGAAGGCTGGCAGCAAGGGCAAGAGCATCCAGCGCTCC
>SKMT01000423.1 GCA_007120915.1 Myxococcales bacterium
CCCAGCACCCAGCGCCCAGCACCCAGCGCCCAGCACCCAGAGCCCAGCACCCAGAGCCCAGAGCCCAGCACCCAGAGCCCAGCACCCAGCGCCCAGCACCCAGAGCCCAGCACCCAGCGCCCAGCGCCCAGAGCCCAGCCCCCAGCGCCCAGAGCCCAGCACCCAGAGCCCAGCACCCAGCGCCCAGTGCCCAGTGCCCAGCGCCCAGCACCCACCCAAGATTGACACCTTTTTTCACGCGCAGTATCTTGGCGCCTGCACATCGCGTACGTGTGTGACCCGCCTTCTTTCCCGAGGTCCGAGATGCCCCGCCTGGCTGTTTGCTGTCGCCGGTTTGTTGTTCTGACCCTCTGTATGGCCCTGATTGTCAGCGGCTGTGCTGAAGAGGACAACCCCGAGTCGGTGTACCTGTACGTGCTCAACGGCTACGCCGGGGCCAACTCCATTGATGTCGTCGGCCCCACGGGCATGATCGTCTCCGATCTTCGGTTCGGTGAGCGTACCGAGGAGCCCATCGAGGTCGACCGCAATCTGGGAACGGACTTCACGGTGCTCGTCGACGGCGCCCCCCAGGCGTTCGAAGCCGATCACAACCTCTTTTCGATGTATCCCCAGGAGACAGCAACCTTTGTGCTTTCCCAACGCCAGGATATGGCGGTGACCTCCAAACTGCTTCGCCACGTTCAGGGGGTTTCTCCGGCCTGTCGCCTGGTGGTCAGCAACTCGCTGTCAGTGCTCAGCGACAACATCGGCGAGTACAACGCCATCCTCGGCTGGGATCTGGAAGACCGGCTCATCGTCGGTGGTTTCGACCAGGAATACGAAGAAGAAAACATCACGGACTGGGGCGAAGATGATCACGCAGAACGCGCTGAGATCTTCGACGACATGGAAGCCCATCCCTATTTCGCTGTCGCCGAAGGAGCCGAAGACGACGAAGACGAAGGTGAATCAGCCGGTCAAATGATCTGGCTGGGCCCGGAAGACCGGGTTGATCTGCCTCGGGTCAGCTTCCAACAAGGCAGCGTTCTCAGCCCTCCCAACTCCTTCGAGTATGTCGACTGTGTTCTGGAACAGGAGGAAGCTCTGGAGGCACTCGAAGAAATGCAAGAAGACGGCGATGTCGATCCCGAAGAACTGATGGAACTCGAAGCCGCGCTGGACATGGACTGCAACACCCCCGGTCAATTCACGGTGGTGATGCACGAGCCGGGCGAAGACGAGGTCGCTCAGTCCTACCACTACTACCCCGAGGACTTTGAGCAGGCCGACAACGAAGACTGCGGTATGACCCACCAGTTCTTCACCGATTTCAGCAACGTCTTCCAGGGCGGTGCTCCCGACGAAGAGACCAACGCCTACGAATACGACGGCTACGACGAGAACACCCGTCTTGAATGGGAGACGGACTTCCAGATTTCCGATCACTACTACATCGTACTCTTTGGGCGCGCCATCGATCCCTTCATCGACGCCTGGCGCGCCAGCGATCACGTCACTCCACTTCCGGAATATCCCGGCGGCGCCGACCCGGCAGAATCCTTCGAGGTCAACGCCCAAGAGGGGCCGTAAGTTTCTCTGACGGTTTCAGCACCTCAGAACCCGGGGCAGCCTGAACTGCGGCTAGCCCCGGGCTACGGGTCGTGCGTTCATCTCCACGGGTCGCCCAGTGCCCAGCGCCCAGCACCCAGCGCCCAGCACCCAGCGCCCAGTGCCCAGCCCCCAGCACCCCAGCGCCCAGCGCCCAGCGCCCACCACCTAACACCCACCACCTAACACCCACCACCTAACACCCACCACCTAACACCCGCCTAGAACGCCCACCGCGTTCCCGCCTCTTCGCTCCGCCCCACCGCCAGCAGCACCTCTGTGGTCGTCGCCCAGCTCATCTGTCCCTCTTCATCGACGGCGATCACACCGAACCGGCGATCGCGCTCGTCGCAGGCAGCGATAGTCTCTTCGACGGCCTGGCTCAGCGGCTGACCATCTTCAGCACGAATCACAATCCGGGCAGCCAGCGCTTCGTCGATAATGTCTTCGCCGTTTCCGGTAGCGCTGACCGCACCTTTGTCGGTGGCGTAGTTGCCGGCCACCGTCGGTGTGTCACTGACCCTGCCCACCCGCTCAAATCCCCGGCCCCCGGTGGAGGTGGCAGCAGCGAGTTGGCCCTCCGCATCGCGCACCACGATCCCCACCGTCCCCGTCCCGTCGGCATTCTCTTGGGGTTTTTCGCCGAGCCGGTGGCGCCGAGTCTTGTCGAGCCAGTGGGAAAACCGCCGCTTTTCGATGGGGTCAAAAAGCTCCATTCCCATCTGTCGCGCCAGCAATTCCGCCCCTCGCCCGTCGAGCACCCGTGAGTCCTCCTGTTGCAGATACATCGCCATCTTCGTCGGGTTTTTTACCCATTCGGCGTTGATGACCCCGCTAAATGCTCGTCGATCCCCCTCCATGACGGCCGCTGACATCTGGATACCGCCGTCGCGCTGCAGCTTCGAGCCGTGCCCGGCATTAAACTCCTCGCAGTCCTCCAGAGCGACGCTTCCGCGCTCTACCAGCTCCATCGCCGACGCATTCTGACGGGCCACCTCCCACAACTCATCGAGGATCCGCTCCAACTCCGCACGCACCGTCTGTTCTCGATCTGTGCCATCCAGCGCCGACCCGGCGCCTCCGTGAATTACAACTGTTGGACTGCTCATCTCGACTCCTCGTTCTGACAATCTTCTGCTCGTCACCTGGTAATGATCTCCGTGCCAACACCACCTTCGTGCACCCAGACCTCATCGACCATTCGGGGTTACGCCACCGTCGTTCGATGGGCCGAAGGCGCCATCGCTGTTCGTGTCGGGCGCTGAACGGCGCGCCCGAGAATGCTCAGGAGCCACGGTCGCGTTGCATGACAATATCCGATCACCGGCGTTGATATCGACATCACAGCTACTCGTACCCGGTAAAGGCACCCTGCGCGGAGGTGATCCAATCTCCTCGGTGACACCACCCACGACCTCACGACCTCACTTTTTGGTCACCTGCCAGCCGTTCCTAACTTTCGTAGCAGACAACGCTGCCGTGAGCACGCGCTTCGGTGATAATACCGAAGCCGGTGCCGGCATCATTCACCCCAGCGATGAGGTACATCATGCTCTGGTGGGCTCTCGTATTCTTCGTGATCGCCATTATCGCCGCCATCTTCGGATTCGGCGGCTTCGCTGCAGGCGCGGCCACCATCGCCCAGGTGATCTTCTACCTGGCACTGGTGCTGTTCGTACTGTCGTTTATCTTCCACGTCTTCGGAGGTCGAGGTCGCGGCACCACAGTTGCCTAATCGTGCCGGGCCCAGTCTAGCAACCACCGGCCAAGGTCGGATTGGTCCATCATCCCGTGGAATGATCCGGCCGACGGTCCCTCGGCGAACAGGGGCACAAAGTTCGCCGAGTACGGAGCATCCACCTCCGTGGTCCGGGCTGCCAGTTGGGCGGGCCAGGTATACTGAACGGCGATCTCCGGGGGGCTGGCGAATTCCGCCTGCAACTGATCGTCGTTCAGCCCTTCTCCATGGCGAATTTCGTCGGCGGCGACATCGAACCAGGTCATCTCGAAGTCTCCCCCGCAGTCGGTGACCGCACCGCAGGCGTCGCTGTGAAACCCATAGTGGTTGTCCAACACGGTCATACTCTGATCTCTGAGCGACGTCACCAGCACCAGTGTGTCGTCGCGTCTATCAGCAAACGAGCGCACTGCTTCGACGGTCTCTCCAAACTCGGCAAACTCTGAAAAGAGCGCCTCGCCTCGCTCAAACTGCGATTTCGCCTCGCCGATCCCGCCGGCATCAATGGTCAGAAAAAACCCGTCGTCACTGTCGTCCAGCTCTTCAAGCGCTTTCTTCGACATTTCGGTCACGCTGCGCTCGGCGCTCCAGCGCTCAGCCGGTAAAACTCCTGTATGTTCCAGCCGCTGAAGTTGCTCGTCATCGAACATCTCCGTGCCACCGGCGACGACCTCCAGCCCACTGCGCCCCTCCTGCATCTCTACGAATTGTTCGGCCAGCCCGTCATCTGCATCGTATTCGTGCTGTCTGCCGTACAGCGCCGCCGGCATCGGGTCCGTTAGCTGCCCCGAGGTGACGATGCCGGCGGCCCGACCGCCATCGACAAGATGGTCCAGAAGCCTCGCACGAGGCTGCAGCTCACCGTCTTCGCCGGGCTCCTTGCCCAGCACACCGCGGCGAGTCTTCGCCCCGGTGCCAAGCGCCGTCGCAGCACCGGCAGCGTCGTTGACCAGCCCGTCCGTCGCGTGCGTCGCCACCGCCCCCATCACCGGCATCATCAGCATTCCAGGCACTCCAAAGTGGTAATACCACGCCGTCATAGAGTTCATCCCGAACCCATCCGTGACCACCAGGATCACGTTATCGGGCTCGTTGTCATCGTTGCGAGCATCCAGGCGCGAAGCGCGCTCTACCTCCGGGTCTTCGTCGTCT
The DNA here is from genome assembly GCA_007120915.1 of Myxococcales bacterium. GTDB lineage: Bacteria > Myxococcota_A > Bradymonadia > Bradymonadales > Bradymonadaceae > SLJM01. The sequence goes on from SKMT01000423.1 coordinate 4,481, forward strand.
ATCCAGGCCATCAACTGCCGCCCCAGATCGGCGTTGTCGCGCAGCCGGCTCAACTCATTGGCCCCCACGCCCTCGGCAAACAGCGGCACCAGCTCCGGGGTGTGAGTCGCCGAAAACCGACCCTCGCCATCCCAGTACGCGCGGCTGGCCGGCGACATAAACCCGAAGCTGGTCACCCCGTGATCGTCTTCGAGCTCTCTGGGGCCGAACTCCCCTTCACCGACATCGAGACGCTGAAAGGGATCGGCCAACCCGTCGATCACGGCATCGTCGACGTCATCCGGGTGGGTCAGCGCCGCGATCTCGTCATCACTCTCGCCCAACTCATCCAGATATGGTTCCATCGTCGAGCCATCGAACAGATCCATCGCCCCCGTTTCGTGATCTGCCGTCACCGCAACCAGTGTATCGTCGCGCCCTCTGGCGTACTCCAGCGCCTCGGCGATCCCCTGGTCCATATCGAGCGTCTCCTCGATGCTCTTCTGGCCGTCCATCCGGTGGCCACCCCAGTCGATTTTCGCTCCTTCAACCATCAGGAAGAACCCCTCCGGATCGTCGCTGTCGAGCGCTTCGATGGAGCGGCGCACCATCTCATCTAGTTCCATCTTTCGGGCCTCTTCGTGCACCCAGGGCATGTCCCGTTCGTGCATCAACCCCACCAGCTTCGAGGTCTTACCTGCCGCAGTCCGCACCGCATCAGCATCTTCGGCGATGGTGTAGCCGCGCTGCTCCATCTCTTCGAGCAGATCGCGGTCGTCGTCGCGCCCGCGAAAATACTGCCACCCGGCGCCCAGCATCACGTCCACGCCTGATTCGCTCATATCGATGGCGATGTCGTCATACTGCCGCCGGCTGTGGCGATGGGCTGCAAAGGGGGCCGGTGTGGCATGGGTGATCCGCACCGTCGCCGCCAGCCCGCTGTTCCAACCCGCTTCTTCGGCGGCCTGGACCATGTTGCTAAGCTGATGGTCCTCCTTCTCTTCTTCATCGGGCCCGGTCGACGGCGTAACGCTCACGCCGTTGAAATGGGTCTTCTCCCCGGTGGCCATCGCCGTGGCCGACGCTGCGGAGTCGGTGGTCACATACTCGTACTCGTGGGTGGCGAGCACGCCGAAACGGTCCATCTGCATCATCGCCAGCGGTTCACCCGCTGCGTACGCCGAGGCCGCCACCTGTGACAGCCCCATTCCGTCGCCGATAAACAGGATGATTCGCTTCGGCCGTTCCCGTTGGGCCTCCTCGCCCGCTCGGTCGACGCTTTCGGCGACGGCCTGCCCCGCCTCAATTCCCACCTCCTGGACTTCGCCGCGTGGCTCGGGTGCCGTCTGGCAGGCCACACCTACCACCGCTGCCAGGATCAACCATCGGCCCCAATGCTGAAACGTCCTAACCATCGCTGATGACTCCCGCACAAAAAAATCCGGCCATCCCTGTCGGATGGCCGGATTCTGTCACTGCAACCGTTGGCTGTCACGTCACGGTTCAGTCACGGTCCTCTTCTTCGCCTTCTTCATCGTCCTCGATCAGTTCCTCTTCGGTGACGAACTGCTCGCGGATGTGCTCCGGATAGCGAAGTTCCTCGGTGTTCTCCAGATCCGAGCCCACCCAAGAGACCCGAGAGATCGGCGCCGCATCGCTTTTGCGGTTCCCGATCTTGATCACACGGGTATACCCGCCATTGCGATCGGCGATTTCCTCGCGCTGGGCCAGGTCGTCAAACACCTTCGACACCAGCTCTTTGTCGCCGATTTTCGAGAACGCCTGGCGGCGCGCATGCAGATCCCCACGCTTTCCAAGCGTGATCAGCTTGTCCGCATACCGACGCAGCTCTTTGGCCTTCGTATCCGTCGTCTGGATGATCTCGTACTGAATCAAACTCTTGGCCAGGTTCTTCAACAGCGCCTTGCGGTGCGATGCCTTGCGACCCAGCTTATTACCTTTCTTTTTGTGTCGCATCGTCCGTTCCTGATTCGTTCCAACAGCGCACCCACTGAGGGCACACAAAATTATGGGAGCGCGGCCTGGTCGACCGCACAGCAATTATCCTTCCGCCTCTTGTTGCTCTTCCAGGTCCTTCGGCGGCCAGTTTTCGAGCTTCGTGCCCAGCTCCAGGTCCAGTTGCGCAAGGATGTCCTTGATCTCCTTGAGCGACTTGCGACCGAAGTTCTTGGTCTTCAACAGCTCGGCGTCCGTCTTCTGGACCAGATCGCCGACGTATTCGATCCCGGCGGTCTGCAGGCAGTTGAAGCTTCGCACTGACAGCTCCAGCTCTTCGATCGGCTTGAGCAGATCTTCGTTGAAGTCCGGCTCTTCCTCTTCCTGCTGCGGGGGAGGCTCCAGCGTCTCATCGAAGTTGATGAAGATCGTCATCTGCTCTTTGAGAATTTTCGCCGCATAGGCGACGGCATCCTCGGGGACCACACTGCCGTCGGTCCACACTTCCAGTTCCAGCTTGTCGTAGTCGGTACGCTGGCCCACACGGGCGTGGCTGACCTGGTAGTTGACCTTTCGGATCGGGCTGAAGAGGCTATCCACCGGGATCATGCCCAGCGGGTCGTCTTCCGACTTGTTCTCTTCGGCGGGCACATAGCCGCGGCCCTGTTCGACGGTCAGCTCCATCTGAAGGTGGCCGTCTTCGCCGACGGTGGCGATGACGTGGTCCGGGTTGAGCACCTCCACGTTATGCCCGGTGTCGATGTCACCGGCGGTTACCGTCGCCGGTCCTTCCGCATCGATTTCGACCGTCTCCGTCTCTTCGCTGTGCAGCTTCAGACGCAGCTCTTTGATGTTGAGCACCATGTCGGTGACGTCCTCTTTGACCTCCGGGAGGCTGGTGAACTCGTGCACCGCTCCCTCGATCTTAATCTTGGTCACCGCCGCGCCCATGATGGAGCTAAGCAGGATGCGCCGCAGGGAGTTCCCTACGGTCACCCCGAAGCCCCGCTCCAGAGGCTCACAGGAAAACTCGGCGTAGGTTTCACTTTTGGTTCGCTCGTCGATTTCGACTTCGCGAGGTCGAATCAGATCGCGCCAGTTTCGAAACATGTTCGATGCCTCCAGAACAACAAGAGTCTAAACGGAAAGGCAGGCCATTCATCGTGAAGGCCCGCCCGGATCTCTGCGGCCGTAGCGCCCGATAACCCCGGGGGTTACACCCGGCGGCGTTTCGGGGGACGACAGCCGTTGTGAGGAAGGGGAGATACGTCACGCATCACCGTCACTTTCAGCCCCGAGGACTGCAGCGAACGCACCGCTGACTCCCGGCCCGGCCCCGGACCATTGAGCTCGGCTTCCACCGACTTCAGCCCGTATTCGTCCATCGCCTTGCGGGCGGCGTCTTCGGCGGCAATTCCCGCCGCGTAAGGCGTCGACTTGCGCGATCCCTTAAAGTTTCGCGCGCCGGCGCTTGACCAGGACAGCGTATTGCCCTGCTTGTCGGTGATCGTGATGATCGTGTTGTTGAAGGTGGCGTGCACGTGGGCGATGCCCGATTTGACTTTGCGCTTCTTGCGCCTGCCTTTCTTCTTCTTCTTGGCCATACTCTTCTCCCTTGCCACACCGACGCATCAAGCCAGCACCATCAGGCGATGACTCTCATAGCAGGTTCGGTGTGTTCGTCGTTTCGTTGATTCAGCGCTTCTTGCGCACCATCGAGCGGCGGGGCCCACGGCGGGTGCGGGCGTTGGTTCGGGTGCGCTGTCCACGCACGGGAAGCCCGCGGCGGTGGCGAAGCCCCCGATAACAACCCAAATCCTTGAGCCGTTTGATATTCATCTGCACCTCTCGGCGCAGATCACCCTCGACCTTGTAGTCGCTGTCGATGACGTCGCGAATCTGACGGATTTGTGCTTCCGTCAGTTCATGGGTTCGCGTCGCCGGATCGACTTCCGCCTTCTCTACGACCTCATCGGCACTGGTTCGGCCGATGCCGTAGATATAGGTCAGGGCGATGTCGATGCGCTTGTTTCGCGGCAGGTCTACACCAGCTATTCGTGCCACAACTCTCTCCTGTCGTCACTCAACCTTGCCGCTGTTTGTGGCGCGGGTTTTCACAGATAACCCGAACCACGCCCTTGCGGCGGATGATTTTGCATTTATCGCAGATCTTTTTGACCGACGGTCTCACTTTCATTGCTCTCTCCTGGTCGCCTCGAGGCGAAATTGCTGTCGGCGTCCACGGCCACGCACCTTCGCGCGGGTCGGTGGGCCTTTACTTCTCTCGGTACACGATCCGGCCACGCGACAGATCATAGGGTGACAATTCAACCGTCACCTTGTCGCCCGGCAGAATCTTGATGAAGTGCATGCGCATCTTCCCGGAGATATGGGCCAGAACTTCGTGGCCGTTTTCCAGTTCGACGCGAAACTTCGCGTTGGGAAGCGCTTTGACGACTTCACCTTCTACTTCGATGGCTTCTTCTTTTGCCATAAAACCTGTTCCTCGTGGTTGATTCACTCCCTTCTCTTCGCGCGGGCAGCGCACACACTGGTGCCACTGACTCGTCGGCGACAAGGGCTCCGTTACATACATGTTGATCTAGGTAGCGTCAAGACAGGCCCCCAATGGGGCTTTGGCGATCCTTTTCCAGGCGCCTCTGGTGCTTAAACGCCACCTCCGTGCTGCACAGTAATCACACGGGCTGCGCCGATCATTCCCGGCGCTGCCTACGGGGCGAATGTCACACCATTTCGCTGTGGTTCAAGCTCCGATCTGTTCTACGATCGCGTCGGCGACCTCATCGGGACTCGCTTCACCGTTCACGTTCTCAAGCACACCACGCTGCTCGTAGAACTCGATCAGCGGTGCCGTCTTCTTGTGATACTCCTCGAGCCGTTCTCGGATCGCCTCCGGTCGATCGTCCTCGCGGGTGATCAGTCCTTCGCTGCCACACTTGTCACACACATCGTCTACTGCGGGCGGATTGGCATCTCGATGGTACACCGCACCGCAGTTGGGACAGGAGAGCCGACCGCCGAGCCGGTTGACCACTTCGTCGTCGGACACGTCGATATTGACCACGGCGTCCAGCTCAACGCCCATCTCAGCGAGCGCTTCGGCCTGCGGTCGAGTACGGGGGAAGCCGTCGAGGATAAACCCCGTTTCTGCGTCATCTTCCTGCAGACGCTCCCGCACGATGCCGATGACCACTTTGTCCGGCACCAGCCTGCCCGCCTCCATGTACTCGGCGGCTTTCTCGCCCAGCTCGGTCCCCTTTCGCCGCGCCTCGCGCAGCATGTCTCCCGTGGAGACGTGGGGGATCTCCAGCCGATCTGCAAGGCGCTTTGCCTGTGTTCCTTTGCCCGCGCCCGGCGGGCCAAGCATCATCAATCGAAAGGTCTCCATCACTCTCTCCTGGTAGTAGGTCCACACAGAAAAACCCACCGCATTACTGCGATGGGCCTTTTCTGTCACCTTCGGTGACCCGACGCGTCAGCGATCGTCGTCGTCGAAGTCCGGGTCACTCGGTTCGAAATCGGTGTCACTCGGCTCGAAGTCGGTCTCACCGCGCCCGGCGATACCACCGGGCTGGTCGTCTTCGGGACCGCGCCCGGCGATGCCACCACCGCCTGCGCCGTCATCGGGAGATCTGCCGGCGATCGCGCCGCCACCCTCTTCTCCACCGCCCGGCCCAGAGCCGAAGCCCTCGTAATGGCGGGTGATCAGGTGGTTCTCGACGTCATTGAGGGTATCAATTCCCACGATGACAATAATCAGCAGTCCCGTACCACCGAAGTAAAAGTCGACTCCGAACTCGTCGATCAAAAAGTACGGCAGGATACACACCGCCGCCACGTAGGCCGACGCCGCGGCCGTCAGTCGCGTCAGTGAGTGGTCGATATACTCCGCGGTCTTCTTGCCGGGTCGAATCCCCGGGATGAACGCGTTCGACTTCTTGAGGTTGTCGGCGATGTCCATCGGGTTGACCTGCACCGCCGTATAGAAGAAGCAGAAGAAGATCACCGCCAGCGCATAAAAGATGTTGTAGCGCCAGTCGCCGGGCATAAAGATCTGCTGCATCGCCTGGCCGATGGCGTGATGATCGAAGTAGCTGGCGATCGTTGAGGGCGCCATCATAATCGACATCGCGAAAATCGGCGGGATCACACCGGCCATGTTCACCCGCAATGGCAGGTGATGGGTCTGGCCGCCATAGATCTTTCTGCCCACCATCCGCTTGGCGTACTGCAGCGGTATCCTACGCTGGGCCGTCTCCATGAAGGTCGTAAATGTAATCGCGGCGATGATCACAAAGATCAGCGCTCCGATGGCAAACGTCGACATCGCACCGGTCTGGTACGACGTGTACGTCTGGAACACCGCCGACGGGAAGAAGGCGATAATCGACGCTGTAATCACGATCGATATACCGTTGCCCACACCCCGTTCGCTGATCTGCTCACCGAGCCACATCACGAAGATGGTACCGGCGGTCAGCGTCAGCACCGTCAACAGTCGAAAGCCCCATCCTGGATTCAGCAGCAGACCCATCTCCGGGTTCTGGCTGTGCATATTCTCCAGGTACATGGAGATACCGAACCCCTGAATGATCCCCAGTAACACCGTACCGTAACGGGTGTACTGGTTGACCTTCTTGCGGCCCGCCTCCCCTTCTTTTTTGAGCCTCTCGATCGTCGGGACGACCACTGTCAACAACTGCATGATAATTGCAGCCGAGATGTAGGGCATGATGCCCAGAGCGAAGATGCTCATCAGCTCCAGCGCCCCTCCTGTAAAGAGGTTCACCAGGCCGAGCACCCCGCCACCGCCGTCATCGGCGGCCATCATCTCCGACATCGCCGTCCGATCTACGCCCGGCACCGTAATGAAGACACCGATCCGATAGATCGCGAGCAGCGCCAGCGAAAACAAAATTCGCCGACGCAACTCCGGGATCTTAGGAATATTTCGCCACTTTCCTGCCACGTCAAATGACCTCTGCGTTTCCACCGACCTCTTCGATCGCTGCCCGGGCGGACTCACTGAACCGGTTGGCTTTGACCGTCAGTTCGATGGTCAATTCGCCGCGGCCCAGAACCTTGATTCCGTCGTTGTTTTTGCGCACCAGTCCTTTTTCGACCAGCGCCTCTTCATCGACGACGTCGCCCGCCTCGAACAGCTCTTCGAGTTGATCGAGATTTACGATTTCGAAGGTTCGGCGGAAGTTCGCGTTGGAAAAACCGAACTTCGGAAGACGTTTATAGATCGGAGTCTGTCCGCCCTCAAAGCGAGGATGGCGCCGACCGCCACTGCGTGCGTTCTGGCCTTTGGTGCCCCGACCTGCCGATCCGCCTTTCGTACTCCCGTGGCCACGTCCCACGCGCTTGCGCGAGCGAGTCGCCCCCTCGGGAGGCTTCAAGTTGCTCAAATCCGTCATCGTTCTTCCTCTTGATCTGTGGCGGATCGTCGACGCTGGCGTCGGTTGGTTGTCTGAAACCAATCCAACTTCAGCGTCGGTGCCACGTTCCTAACGTCGATGTGCGCCCACTTATTCGCGGGCGGCAAAATTCACTTATGCCGAGGCTTCGTTTTCCTCGGTCTTCTCGGCGTCGTCACCGGCGTCTTCGCCCTGTGATTCGCCTTCGTCTTGCTCTTCTTCCTCGGGAATCTCCTGGCCCAGCCGCCGACGGTACTCGTCGGGGTCGTTGAGCTGGCGCAGCGCGGTCATCGTTGCGTGGACCACGTTGTGCGGGTTGTTCGAACCCAGGCTCTTGGTGAGGATATTCTGAATCCCCGCCAGCTCCAGGATGTAACGCACCGCACCTCCGGCGATCACACCGGTACCACGGCCGGCGGGCTTCAGAAGCACCCGCCCGGCGTTAAATACGCCCAGAGACTCGTGGGGGATGGTCCCGTCGATAATCGGAATCTCGACCATCGACTTGCGCGCCTGGTCATTGGCCTTGCGGATCGCCTCCGGGACCTCGTTGGCCTTGCCGTGGCCCACTCCAATGGAGCCGTTGCCGTCTCCGACGGCCACGATCGCTCCGAAGCTGAACCGGCGTCCACCCTTCACCACCTTCGAGACCCGGTTGATATCGATGACCTGATCGTTCAGGTCGTCCGATCTTCTTCTTCGTCGTCTAGCCACTTCCTTGCCTCCCTAATCAGAACTGGAGACCCGCCTCGCGGGCTCCCTCTGCCACTGCCGCGATGCGACCGTGGTATTGAAATCCATTGCGATCGAAGACCACCTTCTCGATGCCCTGATCCAGGGCTCGTTCGGCGAGCAGCTTGCCCACTTCTCGGGCCTGCTCGGTCTTTTCGAGTTCGGCGAACTCCTCGCGCTTCTCACTGTCGTTCGACGCCGCCGCCGCCAGCGTATGCCCCTTCAGATCGTCGATCAACTGGGCATACACCTCGCTGTTGGACCGATACACGGTCAGACGCGGGCGCACCGGGGTGCCGAAAATCTTTTTCCGGATCCGGCGTTTGCGCCGATGGCGCTTACTGTCTCTCTGACTCTTGTTAAGCATCGTTGTACCTCATCGAAAACCATTGCTTCCATCGAGCTTCGGCGATCACGCTCCGGTCTTACCAGCTTTGCGCCGGATGCGCTCGTCGCGGTAACGAATCCCTTTGCCCTTGTAGGGCTCCGGGGCTCGCAGCGCCCGTATCTTCGAGGCGACCTGCCCGAGCAGCTCGTTGTCGGCGCTGGTCAGCTTCAGCGTCGTCTCCCGCTCGATCTCGCAGTCCACCTCATCGGGCAGCTCGAACATGATCGGGTGGCTGTAGCCCAGGTCGAAGCGGATGAAATTGTCCGCCCGCTCTTCGGCCCGGTATCCCACGCCGTTGATCTCCAACACTTTTTCGTAGCCCTCTTTGGCGCCGCGAACCATGTTGGAGACCAGACTTCGCACCAGCCCGTGGTGACCTCTCGCCTCCCGGGTGTCGTCGATGCGCTCGACGACCACGTCTTCGTCGCTGACGTTCAGCTCAACGTAGTCGCTGAACTGACGCTCCAGCTCGCCGGCCGGACCACTGACACGCAGGGTCTGACCGTCGACGCTCACCTCGACGTCGTCCGGTATTTCGATGGGACGGTTGCCTATACGACTCATGTCTCTCTCCCGAATCTCATGGCGCATCTCGCCGGAGCGAAACGCGCTCTCAATCAGTATACCTTGCACATCAGTTCGCCACCGACGTTGGCCGCTCGCGCGTCATCGCCGGTCATCACACCCCGGGAGGTGGACAAAATCGAGATACCCAGCCCGTTGAGCACGTCCGGAATCTCGTCGGCGCCCACGTACACCCGGCGCGCCGGCTTGCTGACGCGCTGAATCGACTGGATCATCCCCTCGCCTTCGCGGTCATAGCGAATCTCGGCGACCAGCGTTCCCTGCGGGCCCTCGGCGGTGCGAGTGACGCCCTCCAGGTAGCCACGCTCCACGAGAATCTCCAGGATTGCCTCCTTCAGATTGCTCGCCGGCACCTCCGCCGTAGCGTGTCCCGCCAGTTGTGCATTGCGTACTCGTGTCAACAGATCCGCGACCGGATCTCCTATGGAACTCATGGTTGTCCTCCCTCGCCCGGTTCCCGGCTTTTGGCGTCGATGCAGGCCCTCTGAAGGCCCGTCATCGCCCCGGCCGCCGGGCCTGGGTCGATGGTTGCGGCACCGCCGTCGGTCGGCAGGTGCTCGTGATTACCTCTCGGTAGTTACCAGCTCGATTTCGTCACTCCCGGGATGTCGCCTTTCAGCGCCAGCTCCCGGAAGCAAATCCGACACATCTCAAACTTGCGCATGTACCCTCGCGACCGGCCACACCGGTCACATCGGTTGTACTCGCGCACCTCGAACTTCTTCTCTCTCTTCGATTTTACGATTAGCGCTTTGCGTGCCACGCCGTTCTCCGTAGTTCAAAAAGTTGTGCTCACTTGCGAAACGGCATGCCGATCTTGTCGAGCATGCTAAACGCCATCTCGTCGTCCGGCGCCGTGGTCACCAGGGTGATGTTCATCCCTCGCAGCTTGTCGACTGCGTCGTAGGGTACTTCCGGAAAGATCGTCTGCTCTTCGATGCCCAGCGTATAGTTGCCGTGGCCGTCGAAAGACTTGGGGCTGACACCACTGAAGTCGCGCACCCGGGGAAGGGCCACGAAAATCAGCCGCTCCAGAAACTCCCACATCCGCTCCTCACGAAGCGTGACTTTCGCCCCGATGGGCATCCCCTCGCGCAGCTTGAAACCGGCGATGGAACGCTTCGCCCGGGTGACCACGGGACGCTGCCCCGCAATCGCTTCGAGCTCTTCGGTGGCCTTGTCGATGATCTTCGGGTTCTGCACCGCCTCACCGAGCCCCATGTTCAACGAGATCTTATCCAGCGTCGGAACCTCAAAGGGGTTTTCCAACTGGAACTCGTCCATCAGCGCGGGCCTGATTTCGTTGTCGTATTTCTCTTTCAAAAACGGCATTGGTTCTGTTCTCCAACAGTCACAAAAAAACGACGATGAAGACGTTTCTCATCGCCGACTGGAGGCGCACTGGGTAACGAAGCGGTATCCCGGTGTCAAGTCCACCGGAGCCGCCGACTCAAACGTCAGCGCCGGCACTACCGTCGTGGGGTCACCGATCCCTTCGCCCGGCGTCGTTTAGTCGAATACCTCGTCGGTCTTCTTCGAGACGCGCACCTTTTCGATATAGCCCGGATCTTCGTCGTCTCCGAAGCTGTCGACGGCCTCTTTTTTGGTCTCGAACAGCTCTCCGGCGGCGCCGCGGAACCGAATTTCGGTGCGCACCGGCCCCTCCAGCTCGTCGCTGTACAGCGCGACGTTGGAGGCGTCGATCCAGTTCTCCTGCTCTACCCGCGCACCTTCCTGACCGGTGATCGGGTTGGGCCGTCGGTGTTTGACCATCATGTTGCGCCGGGCAACCTTCACCCTGCGCTGGTGCGGATCCACTTCGATGACTTCACCGGTAAAATCGCGATCCTTGCCGGTGAGGACGATCACTTTGTCACTTTTTTTGACGTGCATGTCGCTGTCTCCTGTGCGGTGGCGCCTCTGGGGCGATCCGCTTTACAAAACTTCCGGGGCCAGACTGACGATCCGCATATATTTGCGGCCTCGCAGCTCCCGAGCCACCGGGCCGAACACCCGGGTTCCCAGGGGCTGGTCATTGTTGTCGATCAGCACCGCGGCGTTGTCGTCAAATCGAATGTAGGTGCCATCGTCGCGGGGCAGCTCCTTGCGGGTTCTGACCACCACCGCCCGTTTGACTTCACCTTTTCGCACCGCCGAATTCGGCAGAGCCGACTTCACGGAGACGATAATGGTGTCGCCAATGGAGGCGTACCGTTTCTTCGATCCGCCTACGACCTTGATGCATTCGACCTGTCGCGCCCCCGAGTTATCGGCGACACCGAGTCTGCTTTCCATCTGAATCATCACGTACCTCTCATTGCCTCCCGGCGCCGGGGTTGACCGACGACGGATCGTAGCAGTTGGGTCGCCACCGGTGGATTACACCTGGGGTGCGCGCTCGATGATCTCGGAGAGACGCCATCTCTTCTCTTTGGAGATGGGCCGTGTCTCTTCGATGAGCACTTTATCGCCGACGGCGCATTCGTTTTCTTCGTCGTGAACTTTGTACTTCACACGTTCTTTGACGTACTTTTTGTAGCGGTCGTGCATGTAGCGTCGGATCACGCCGACGACCACCGTCTTGTCCATCTTGTCGCTGAGCACGTGACCAACGCGGGTTTTGCGCTGAGCCGGCTCACCGCTCTTCTCTTCGGTAGCTGCCATAGCTTTCGGTCCTCCTGGACTCGTTAGCACACCTGAAGTCAGGCGCGCTGTCGTTGATGCAAAATCGTTTTGATGCGCGCGATGTCGCGGCGTGTCTCGCGAAGCATGTGCGGCTGCTGAAGCTGATTGGTGTGCTTCTGGATCCGCAGCCGGAACATCTCTTCGCGAAGCTGCGATTCCAACTCGCGCAACTCGTCGTCACTCTTCTCTCTGAGGGTCTCCGGTTTCACAGCGGACCTCCCCGTTTGATGAATTTGGTCTTCACCGGCAGCTTGTGCCCGGCGAGCCGGAACGCCTCACGGGCGCTCTCTTCGGGAACTCCGTCCATCTCGAACAGAATCCGTCCCGGCCTCACCACGGCAACCCACCGCTCGGGCGGCCCCTTACCCTTACCCATCCGGACTTCGGCGGGCTTTCGGGTCTCCGCTTTCTGGGGAAATACACGAATCCACACTTTCCCCGACCGACGGATCGATCGCGTCATCGCGATTCGTGCCGCCTCCAGTTGTCGGGCGCTGATCCGCTCCGGCTGAAGGGTAATCAGCCCGTAGTTTCCGAACGCCAGTTCGGTCCCTCGCTGGGCCTTGCCCTTGATGCGGCCTTTCTGCGGCTTGCGCCACCGCACGCGTTTTGGACTCAACATTGTCTTTCCTTCTTCTTACTGGGTGGTTCAATCACTCTCTCGTCGATCTGGTTCAGGCTTCCAGTACTTCGCCTTTGCAGATCCACACCTTCACCCCGATGACACCATAGGTCGTCTTCGCCTCGGCGAATCCGTAGTCGATGTCGGCGCGGATGGTATGCAGGGGAACACGTCCCTCCAGATACCATTCCCGCCGGGTCATATCGGCACCGCCGAGTCGGCCCGCGCAGTGGACACGAATGCCCTGGGCGCCGAACTTCATCGCCGTCTGCACCGACTTCTTCATCGCCCGCCGGAAGCTGACCCGGCGAAGCAACTGCTGGGCGATGCCCTCGGCGACAAGCTGGGCGTCCAGCTCCGGCTTTCGCACTTCCTGGACGTTCACGAAGATTTCGCCCTCCGACAGACCCTGCAGATCCTTTTTCAGAGCGTCGATGCCGGAGCCGCGCTTGCCGATGACAATGCCCGGCTTCGCAGTGTGGATCGTGACCTTCACCTTGCTGGCCATCCGCTCGATCTCGATGTTCGAGATCCCGGTGTCCCGCAGGTTCGAATAGATGTGGTCCTTGATCGCCAGATCTTCGTGTAGCCACTCGGAGTACTGGCTCTTCTCGGCGTACCACTTCGAGTTCCAGGGACGGATAATCCCGAGGCGAAATCCAGTTGGATGTACTTTCTGACCCAAAATAACCTCCTGAGCGCCGCCCTCATTGGGCGAGGCGAATCATATCAATCGGGGTTGTGCTTAATTTCTCGGCTGAAGCACCACCGTAATCTGGCTGGTGCGCTTGTTGATGCGGGTGGCTCGACCCATCGCACGGGGTTTGAACCGCTTCATCGTCGGACCTTCGTTCACAAAGGCCTCGGCGATGACCAGGTCGTCCGGATCCCAGTCCAGCACGTCACTTTCGATGACGTTGTGCACCGCCGAATCGATCACCCGTGAGACCACGGGGGCGGCTTTTTTCTGGACGAATTCCAGCATCTCCAGCGCATCTTCGACCGGCTTGTTGCGCACCTGGTCGACGACCACCCGTACTTTGCGCGGTGCAATGCGCACGTTGCGGGCGATGGCGCGATTAGCGTTGGTGTCTTCGGCGTTACTCATAACGTCTGCTCAACTCGTTGTGACCGCTTGGTGGTGGCGCCGGGTTGCGGCGACCACCGACGGGCGGCCGGATCCAATGATTGTGCCGTGCTTGCACATCCGGGGGGTGCCCGGCCCGGTTCAGTGACGCACCGACGTAGCGGTGGCGGCCCGATCCGAGGTGTGCCCGTAAAAAGTGCGGGTGGGGGCGAACTCGCCCAGCTTGTGACCGACCATATTCTCGGTGACGAACACCGGCACAAATTCGTTGCCGTTGTGTACCGCAAAGGTCAGCCCGATAAACTCGGGCACGATCATCGAGCGGCGGCTCCAGGTTTTGATCGCGCGGCGATCTCCGGTCTCCCGCGCACGGGTGACCTTTTTCTGGAGGCCTTCGTCGACCCAGGGTCCTTTTTTAATTGAACGTGGCACGGTGTTGCTCCTCTAAATCGTTGGTGGCCGCCGGCTGTCGGGCCGGGCGGCGCCAATTAACCTTTATCCTGCTTATCGGCTTTCTTCGCTTTGCGTCGGCGCACGATGAACTTGCGGGTGCGCTTGTTGTGACGCGTATGCTCTCCCTTCGTCTTCTTGCCCCAGGGGGTCACCGGCTGTCGGCCGGCGGCCTTCGCACCCTCACCACCACCGTGGGGGTGGTCGATGGGGTTCATGGCCACACCACGGACCTGGGGGCGCTTGCCGAGCCAACGGGCTCGACCCGCCTTGCCCAGCGAGGTGTTTTCGTGCTCCCGGTTCGACACCGTTCCCACGGTGGCCCGGCAGGTCAGAAGCACCCGGCGAAGCTCGCCGCTGGGAAGTCGAACCAGCCCGTACTTGCCCTCTTTGGCCATCAGTTGGGCCCAGGCGCCGGCGGAACGGGCAAGCTGGCCGCCCTTTCCGGGGCGAAGTTCCACATTGTGGATCACCGTGCCCGTGGGCATGTGCTGCAGACGCAGCGCATTGCCGGGCTTGATATCGGCCTTCGAACTGGAGATGACCTCATCGCCGACCTCGATGTTCTCGGGGGCGATGATGTAGCGCTTCTCGCCGTCGGCGTAGTTCAGAAGCGCGATGTAGGCGGTGCGGTTCGGATCGTATTCGATGGACGCCACTTTGGCAGGCACGCCGATCTTGTCGCGACGAAAGTCGATGTCGCGCACCCGGCGTTTGTGACCGCCGCCTCGACGGCGCACGGTCATCCGCCCGTGGTTGTTGCGTCCGCCGGACTGGCCTTTGCCTTTGGTCTTGTTCGGCTCCGGGTTGTCCTTGGTCACCTTCTTGCGGGTGTCCGGACGTCGCAGAAACCGCCGTCCCGGCGATGTCGGTTTGTATTCTTTCATAACCATGGTGCTACCTGCCTTCGTTGGCCTTCGGCATCCCTGGGGATGCGGAACTTGCGTGAATTATACTTCTCCGGCCGATTCGGTGCTCTCCAGCGCGAACATGTCGATCATCTGGTCATCCGGGATCTTGATGATCGCCTTCTTCCAGGCGCTTTTGCGTCCCATCGACATCCCGACGCGCTTCGGCTTCCCGGGTACGATCTGGGTGTTGACCTTCAACACGTCCACACCGAACACGGTCTGAATCGCCCGCTTGATCTGGGGCTTGGTCGCATCGAATTTCACCTGGAAGACGTGCCGATTTTCTTCGGCCGACAGTCGCGTCGACTTCTCGGTGAGGATCGGGCGAATGATGATGTCGTAAACGTTGCTCATGACTGCAGTGCCTCCTGGACGTACTGGGCGGCGCTCTTCGACAGAATGATGTACTCGTAGCGAAGCACGTCTTCGACGTTCAACCCTTCGGCGGCCAGGTACTTCGCTTCCTGAAGGTTGCGCACCGACAGCCGCAGGTTGTCATTGTGCTTCACCGAGCCCGTCTCTTCGTCGCGCTCTGTGGTGTCGACGACCAGCGCCGTATCCGCTTCCAGTTGCTGAAGCGTCTCAACGGCGCCCTTGGTTTTGATTTCGGGCAACTCCCAGTTGTCGACTACTTTCAGTTGGCCGTTGGCCAACTTCATGCTCAACGCCGATTTCAGCGCTGCTTTGCGCTTCTTTTTGGGCATCGAGTAGCTGTAGTCGCGCGGCTTGGGGCCGAACGTCGACGCTCCACCCACCCACAGCGGCGACCGGATCGAGCCGTGGCGCGCACGGCCGGTGCCCTTCTGGCGCCAGGGCTTTCGTCCACCACCGCTGACTTCGCCG